>JAUXQA010000224.1 GCA_030683195.1 Rhodoferax sp.
CAACGCCCCGCCACCCGAGCCGCATGACGTGCGCGCCCACCTGCACGGCGGCGTGCCCGTGAGCGAGGTCGATGCCCTTGCCCATTACTGGCAAAACTACGCCGGCCTGCGTGAAAGCTGCTTTGTGCCGCGCCCAGTCTCCAAAGCCACCAACACCCCAGTGCCCTACGCCGACTTCACCCCTGCCCTGCAAGACAAACGCGCCATTGCCGACCACGTCAACCAGCACCCCGGCGTTACCCAGCGTCAAGCCCAATTCATGGATGAGTTGCAAGCGTGGTGGCAGCAGCACCTGGCCCTGGTCATGGCCCTGGCCGCCGATGCCGACAACCAACACGCCAAGGCCAACAACGTGTATGCGCTGCGTGCAACCTTGCTGGACAGCATAGAGCGCACGTTTTCAGGCACTTCAAGCATTAAATCGGGCTCTAGCCGTCGTAATACATTGCTTACCCGCTATCAAATCAGGGGCGCCTTCGCCAATTACTACAAACTGCTGGCGTCCGACTTCAAATCCATTGCCGCCAGCGGCTGGGGTCCGGAGCTGATTCCCGACGAAGACATTTTGCAAAGCCAATTCCCCCAAGTGCTGACCGAGCTGGAAGCGCAACACAGCCGCCTGGCCGAACTGCACGCCCTGTTTGCGGCCGCCAGCGAAGAAGACTTTGAAGACAGCGACGACACCGGCGTGCTGCCCGCTGACCAAGTCAAGGCCCTGAAAACCGGCCTCAAAGAAGCCAAAGGCATGCTGAAACTCGCCAAGCGCGACCCCGCCCTGGGCGACTGGCAGGGTTTTCAGGCCGAGGCCGAACGGCTGGAGGCGCAACTCACCCGGCACAAAGTGCTGGAAGATGAAGCCAAAACTCTCAAGGTCTTGATCAAATCCACCGAAGCCAAAAAGAACGAACTGGTGGCGCAGGCCCGCCTGAAGATCAGCACCGATGAGGCCCGGCAAGTCATCGTCGAGCGCCTCGGCCAAGTGCTGTTCAGCAGCTACCGCCACTACCTGCGAGCCGACCAGCGCGCCTGCGTCGCAGCAATTGAAAACCTGTGGAGCAAGTACGCGGTGACGGCAAAGCAGATTGAGGCGGAACGCGACCAGGCGGCGGCGGAATTGCAGGGGTTTTTGGTGGAGTTGGGGTATGAGTGAGTTGTCATTCGCTCCGCTCGAAACCTTTGCAGACATAGCGATGGGGCAATCACCAGACACGGAAACCTGTAACAGTGACCAGAGAGGTATGCCGTTCTTGCAGGGTTGCGGAGAATTCGGTCGGCGCGTTCCAGATACATCGATTTTTTGCGCTTTGCCGCTACGAGTCGGCAAAACTGGCTCGGTACTTATGAGCGTTCGTGCGCCGGTTGGAACCATGAACTATGCAGATCAAGACTATTGCATTGGCCGTGGTCTTGCGGCGTTTAAGGCAAAGCCTGGCATTGCAAACACCACGTTCCTTAAACACGCCGTTGAGCAAAATTCAGGATTTCTGCATCGTCGTAGTCAGGGTTCTACTTTTGCCGCTGTTTCGTCTGGTGATGTGCGGACATTACCCATTCCAAATTTTGGCTTCGACAAACAGAATGAAATCGCCGCCATCCTCACCAGCATCGACACCGCCATCGAAAAAACCGAAGCGCTGATCGGGAAGTTCCAGCACATCAAAGCCGGGCTGATGCACGACCTGTTCACCCGTGGCGTGCTCCCCAACGGCACCCTGCGCCCGCCCCGCACCGAAGCGCCCGAGCTGTACCAGCAAACCCCCATCGGCTGGATTCCGAAGGAGTGGGCGCTAGAACGCTGCATTGATTTATGCCCGCGTATTTGCGTCGGGATCGTTATCCAACCGACGCAGTACTACGTTGTTGATGGAGTTCCCGCATTTCGTTCCGCAAACGTCCGTGAGGATGGCATTGATGCGACTAATTTTGTTTATATTTCTCCTGTCGCCAACAACTTACTAGTGAAGAGTCAGCTTAAAACCGGGGATATTGTTTCTGTCCTTACGGGCTACCCTGGAACCAGCGCGGTTGTGCCGCTAGAGTTTCATGGTGCAAATTGCATTGATATATTGATCTCATCACCGGGAGAGAAGGTGAGTTCTGAGTATCTTTGCGACTGGATCAATTCATCGTTTGGAAAAGAGCAAGTTCTTCGCCTTCAAGGAGGAATGGCTCAACAGCACTTTAATGTGGGCGAGATGCGTGAGCTATTGGTTGCACTTCCGTCCAGGGCCGAGCAACTTCTCATTAGAAATCGTGCAAAGTCAGTCGAGAAAAAACTACGACTAGAGAAATCGCTTCAGGAGAAATTTACAAAGCAAAAGCTCGGCCTCATGCAAGACCTGCTCACTGTTAAAGTACCTGTAACAACAATATCAAACATACAGGGAGCTACTTAGCATGACAACCGTTGCCATTCCCGCATGGAACTCTTTGGGCCTGCTGCCGCCTATCGATCCAGAATTGCCGACCAGTCCAAAACGGTCCCCCTACGCGGTCACCTTGTTGGATGTGGTGATGCGGTTTTCAACCTCGCCGGAACGGCGCAGCGTTTTGACCGGCTTTCTCAACTACCGGGCAGCCCTGCACAAGATCGGAATTTGTGAAGGCTTCCAGTGGCTCGATGGCAGCTTTCTGGAGGATGTCGAAGTCTTGGAGCGGCGTGCGCCGCGTGACATGGATGTCGTCACCTTTATGCATTCGCCTGCCAACTTTTCCACCGTAGACTTGACCGCGTTGGACCGCGACAGCGCCAAAGCACTGTTTCAGGTTGATGCTTATTTTGTTGAGTTAGACGAGGTGCCGCCAGACAGCCTGGTCCATCAGAGCGCCTATTGGTACAGCATGTGGTCGCACCGTCGCAATCAAGCCTGGAAAGGGTTTCTGCGAATCGACCTGGCTGCAAACGATGACAAGCAGGCTGCTGAGTGGCTTGCTAATTTTGATGTTGCCGAGGTGCAATCATGATCACATACGACCGCCTGCATTTGCTGGCTGAGCAAAACTTTCTACGCGAGCAATTGGCCGGGCTGCCGACATCGGCACGTCTCACGCGCATGAGCACGGAATCACGGTTGCGCACCATTGAAACGCAGCTGGCTGAAATGCCCGTCGATGAACGCGAACCTGCGCGTGCGCGGTTGACCTTTAACGGCGCGCCTGTCATTGGCCGTCACGGCATCTTTGCCGACTTTGGTATGCGCGCGGTGAGCAGTTTTACCGATGCGGTGGCTTCAATCGCCGCGTCGCTGGTTGCCCCTTTGGCCTCGATGGGGCCTATCCCCAACCGTGATCAAAATCAACTTTTAATCACCAACACCGCAGTTGGTTCTTTTGGCTTTGAGCTGGAAGAGTTTCGTGGTGCGCAGTTGCCGCTTGAAGACGAAAGTGCGATGGCCATCGCGCTGGACCGCACGCATGCTTTGTTGCAAGGCACGCTGGGAAGCGATGAAGATTTGGCCGATGTTGCCTCAGAAACAGACCCGCGTGCATTGGAGAAAATTCGGACGTTCTTGAAAGTTCTTGCTGACAGTGACGCTGTTTGCGCTTTGCAGTATCGGGGGCGCGGCGTCCGGTTTACGGATGTCGGGCAGGTCCGTGCCAGTTTGGCGCGGCTCGGTGCTGACAACCTTCGGGAGTCGGAGCAACAGCTTCATGGCGAGTTTGTTGGCGTGCTCCCAAAAAGCCGAACCTTCGAGTTCAAACTGACAGGGGAAGAAAAAATCATTCGCGCCAAGGTGGCTCCAACTATGCAAAACGTGGATGAACTTAATCAGCATCTGCATCAAACGGTCGCCATTCATGTCATGACCACACAAGTCGGCAATGGCCGTCCGCGCTATCTCCTGACGCGCATGCCAGCGTGGGCTGCATAAGCGATTGACGATGCGCGATGCAGATGGGTCAATGATCAGGCCGCCTTTGACCCCGGCAACCGTCTTGCTGGCCGAAAGGGCCATGTTCGAAGAACTCGCTGACCAAGAACTCAATCGCAAAGTTTTGGAAAGAATGGGTGAGTGCACTCAGGCCGTTGAGGTGGACATTGATGACATCTGAGTCGGCACGAAGGTAAAGGATTGGATCAGCAGCCATGAGTGAATACACCGAAGTCGAGCAACCGTTTTTGCAGCAACTGGCCGCGCAGGGCTGGACGGTGATCGACCAGGGCACGGGCGTGCCACAGGATGCGACTTTGAGCTTGCGCGATAGCTTTCGCCAGTGGCTGTTGCCTGCCGTTTTTGACAGTGCCGTGCGCGCCATCAACCTGACCCATGAGGGCCATGGCACCGGTCATGCATGGCTGACCGACCGCCAGTTGGGTGATCTTAAAAATCAGCTGCTGCGCCAGCCCAACCGCACGCTGCTGGAAGCCAACGAGGCGATTCAGGCGCTGCTGTTCAAGACGCAGGTGGATGTGAATGAGCTGACCGGCGAGCGCGACCCGGTAGTGCGTTTGATTGACTTCACGACGCCTGAAAAAAACCAGTTTCACGCCATCAACCAGTTCCGCATCGATACGCCGGGCTGTGTGAAGAGTTTCATCATTCCCGACATCGTGCTGTTTGTGAATGGCGTGCCGCTGGGCGTGGTGGAGTGCAAAAAGGGGTCGCAGACTTGCGCCAACCCGATGCAGGAGGCCTTTGTGCAGTTGCAGCGCTACATGCGACGCCGCGCCGATACCGACTTGGCAGGTTTGAAAGAGGGCGAACCGCGCCTGTTTCACAGCAGCCTGTTGCTGATTCGCAGTTGTGGGCTGGAGGCCGATTACGGGACCATCACCTCGGGGGACGAGCATTTTTATGCCTGGAAAACGCTGTACCCGCAAGCGGACGTGCCTGATGAGGGCGTACTGCCGCTGAACGCTCAACAACAACTGATTACGGGCATGCTGACCCGGCGCAACCTGTTGCAAATTTTGCGCACCAGCGCGGTGTTTATGGATACCGATGGCGGGCCGCGCGTCAAGGTGGTGTGCCGTTATCAGCAATTTCGCGCAGCCAACAAAATCATGGCGCGCCTGCGCACCGGTCAATCCGCGCTGCAGCGCAGTGGCGTGGTGTGGCACACGCAGGGCTCTGGCAAGTCGCTCACCATGGTGTTTTTGGCGCGCATGTTGCGCGTGAGCGCCGATCTAAACGATTACAAAATTGTGCTGGTGAATGACCGCACTGATCTGGAGGTGCAACTGGGCCAAACCGCCACGCTGATTGGGGGGCGGGTGAATGTCATCGAGAGTCAGCAGGCCCTGCGCGCCCACTTGGCCACCGACAGCTCGGACATCAATATGGTGATGGTGCACAAGTTTCAAGAGCGCAAAGAGGTGCTGAGCAACGCGGTGGCCGAGGCGCTGGGCACCTATCTGGCCATCCCGTCTGGCAAAACCTTTGGTGTAGTGAATACCTCGGACCGCATCATTTTGATGATTGACGAGGCGCACCGGACACAAAGCTCGGACCTGGGTGACAACTTGTTTGAAGCATTTCCGAATGCGACGCGGGTGGCGTTTACCGGCACGCCGCTGATTACCGAACGCCACGGCGAGCACAGAACGCACAAGCGTTTTGGCGAGTACATCGACACCTATCGGCTGATGGATGCGGTGAATGACGGCGCCACGTTGCAAATTTTGTACGAAGGCAAAACGGCCGACAGCGCGCTCAACGAAAAACACGCCTTTGACGAAGCGTTTGAAGACTTGTTCAAGGAGCGCAGCGAAGACGAGCTGCTGGCGATCAAGAAAAAATACGGCGCTACCGGCGATATTCTGGAAGCCGAAAACCGCATTAATGCCATTGCCCGCGACCTGGTGACGCACTATGTGGACAACATCTTGCCCAATGGTTTCAAGGCGCAGGTGGTGTGCCATTCCAAGCTGGCGTGTGTGCGCTACCAGAGCGGCATCAAGGCGGCGCTGCTGGCGCGAATTGAGCAGGAGCAAGGCCAGGCGGTGCCGGATGCGGCGCTGATCAAACGGCTGTCTTTTTTGAAGACCGCGGTGGTGGTGTCATCTGACGGCACCAACGAGGCCGCCTTCATCACCCACGCCCGCAAGGAGGCGGCGTGCATGCATGCGGTGGCCAACTTTTGCAAAGGGTTTGATCAGCAAGACCCTGACAAAGAGTACACCGGCATTGCGTTTTTGATTGTGTGCGACATGTTGCTGACAGGGTTTGATGCGCCGATTGAGCAGGTGATGTACATCGACAAAAAGCTGCGCGAGCACACGCTGTTGCAGGCCATTGCGCGCACCAACCGGGTGAAGAAGGGCAAGAAGCGCGGCTACATCGTGGACTACATCGGGCTGGCCAACCACCTGACCGATGCGCTGACGCTGTACGCGGCGACTGATGAACTGCAGGAGCTGCATGACGGCCTGCAAAACATCAGCTCGGAGTTGCCGGTGCTTGAAGAGCGCTATCAGCGCCTGTTGCAGCACTTTGCCGAGCTGGGCGTGAAGCAGTTCAAGGCCTTTGTTACCGGCGAACTGCCGAGCCAGGAGGCCGATGCTGCGGTGGTGCATGCGGCGGTGACGGCGCTGAAACATGAGAAAAAGCGGGCCGACTTTGAGGTTTATCTGAAGAAGTTTTTGATGAGCATGGACATTGTTTTGCCGCATCCCGCGGCCCAGCCCTACCGGGTGCCTGCGGCCCGCTTGGGCTACATCCTGCAAGTGACCAAAGAGCGCTATAAGGACACAAGCCTTGACTTGGGTGACGCCGGGGCAAAGGTCAAGGCACTGATCAATCACCACCTGATCAGCTTGGGCATCAACCCAATGGTGGCGCCGGTTGAGTTGCTGGCGGTGGATTTTCTGGACAAGCTGGCGGCCCACGCCGGTAAAAACGCCGAGGCCAAGGCCAGCGAGATGGAACACGCCATTCGCAAGCACTGCACGGTACACCACGACGAAGACCCGTCGTTTTTCAAGAGCCTGTCGGCCAAGGTGGATGCCCTGATCGCAAAGCACCATGACCAGTGGGATTTGTTGGCGGAGAAGTTGACCGAGTTGCGCGGCGAGGCCGTTGCCGGGCGCCAGCAAGGTGAGGATGGTATGAGCCGTGAAGCAACGACTTTCTACAAGCACATTCTGGAGGTGGGCTTTGCCAGTGGCAGCATGAATGACGCCGACAAGCCGCGCTTCAAGGCTTTGATGGAGCGCGTGGTCGCGATGCTAAGCGACACCATTGGCAGCATTGATTTTTGGCAGAACCCGGACAAGCAAAAACGGGTGCGAGGCTTGATCAAGACTGAAATCAGCAAGGCGGGTATTGAGGAGCTCAACACCCATCGTGAACGAGTGGCCATCGAAATCATGAAGCTGGCCAAAAATCGCCACGATGAATTGACGCGCTTTGGCCGCGCCGAGGGGGCTTGAATGCAACTGCGCCAGGTTCGAGATATTCAATACCAATTGCTGCCGGGGGCGGACCGCCAGACCACCGACATCGTGATTGAGCGGGACGGGCTGATCACCGTGCGCCCACCCTTGCGCCTGACGCCCGAGCAGGTTGATGAAACGGTGTTGGCCAAACGCATGTGGATTTATCGCAACTTGGCCGAGTGGCGTGATTTGAACGCCACGCAGGTAGTGCGCGAGTGGGTTAACGGGGAATCGTTTCTGTATCTGGGCAGCTATTACCGCCTGCTGCTGGTGAACGAGCAGGATGAGCCGCTGAAGCTCAAAGATGGTCGATTTCAACTGCAGCGCACCGTGATCGAGTCCGGTGGCGCAGCGGCGGCGTATCAAGCTTTTGAGGACTTTTACAAGGACAAGGGCTTGAACCGTCTAAACCAACGCGTGAGCCACTTTTCCAGCAAGGTGGGGGTGTCACCGGGCGCGGTTTCCATTAAGGACATCGGTTTCCGCTGGGCATCTTGTCTGGCGAGCGGCGCATTGCACTTTCACTGGAAGTGCCTGATGGCGCCGCCGATCATCATTGATTACATCGTGGTGCATGAGCTTTGCCACCTGCATTTTCGGGACCACTCGGATGCGTTCTGGAATGAGGTCGACAAGGTGCTGCCGGACTACTGGGCGCGCAAGGAGTGGCTGCGGGTGCGCGGGGCACAACTGGACCTTACCCCCCACCCCGCTGCATGTACAAATCAAAGCGTTTCATGAACTTGTAGCGCTGCGCCTCATCCAGCCCGGCAAACCGGAAGTTCACCAGCAAGCGGGGCATGCGCATGAGGGCAATCACGCGCGGCTCAGCCACCTGCCAGGTCAGGCCCAACGCGCCGTCGCCGATGCGCACGCCAGCCGAGTGTTCTTGCAGTTTCCAGAAGTTGTCGCCAATGGCGTTGGGCAGCCAGCCCAGCCATTCGGCCTCGGTACAGCCCATGTCGCGCTCGAAGCGCTCCGCATAAAAAGACTGCATTCAACCCCCGGCAATCGGTGGCCAGATGGCGAGCACATCGCCCTCCACCAGGGTCTGGCTCAGGCGCATGGCAGGTTCGATGTATTTGCCATTGATCAGCACCAGATGCACCAGCTTGGGCGGCATGCCAAAAGGCTCAATGATCTGGCTGATGGTGGCATCAGGCGCAATATCGAGCTCAATCACATTGGTGTAGCGCGCCTCTACCGGCAGGTAGTCTGTAAGGGAGGCAAAGAGCTTGAAGGTGATTTTCATGGTGCAAAGTTTATCGACGGCGCGCGTCCTGCGCGCCAGTCCAGCCGCTTTGGGCCTGGGCCGTGGCGAGGTAGGCTTCCATGAGTTTGGTGGGGTCTTTTTTGAGGGTTTCCTTCCACTCGCCCAGTTTCACCTGACCTTCGACCAGGCCACGCATCACCCCCACATGCTCGGTCCAGCCCACGCTGTTGCAGCCCACTAGCACATCGTCCTGAAACTGCAGGCTCAAATGGCGGCCTGCGGCCAGGTCGGTCAGCTCCACATGCTCACCGCCAGGGCGGCCCTGCCAGTCGCCAAAGCTGGTGGAGATCAGGCCCAGGGTGTCCAACACGTTGATTTGCGTGACGCCTTTGAGGTCGGCATTGGGCGCCCGGCCCCGCCCAAAGGCCACCATGTTCAGGGCCGCCACGCGCGCCTGCTCGGCGGCGTTAGGCTGAATCGCGCTCACAATGGTTTTGCCACTCACCTTGTCAAACGCCTCGCAGCAGTCACCTGCCGCGTAGATGCCGGGCACGTTGGTTTGCAGGTGCTCGTCGGTCAGCACACCCAGCAAGCACGTAATGCCCGAGTTCTCCAAGAAGCCAATCGCAGGGCGTACGCCTGCGGCGCTGATGACCAGATCGCAATCCAGCGACTGTCCGTTGGACAGGCGCACCCGCAAGGGGGGTACGTCTGGTGAGGCTTTGCCCATGCCGACCGCACTGGCCAGTTTGTCAAGCAAGCCTTCCTCAAGGGCCACCGGCTTTACGATCGCCTCGACCTTGGTCCCGGTGAACACCTGCACGCCCTTGGTCTCGCACCAGTCGCGGATCATGCCGCCCGCAGTCGGCCCCATCATGCGCGGCACCATGCGGTCGCCCATCTCGACCACGCTCAATTTGACGCCGCGCGCCGCCAAGGCTTCCATGATGATGCAGCCGATGAAACCGGCGCCCAGCTGCAACACACGTGCGCCCGGCGTGGCCAGCGCCATGATGTTGCGGGCGTCTTGAAGGGTCCAGCACGGGTGAACGCCCGCAGTCTCGATGCCGGGAATCGGCGGGCGCACCGGGTGAGAGCCCGTGGCGATCAGCAGGGTGTCAAACGCCTGGGGATCACCCGTCTCGAATGCTATGGTTTTGGACGCCGCATCCACATGTGACACGCGGGCCGCACGCTGATTGATCTTCAAATCGGCAAAATGCGTGGAACTCTTGCGCAGATAAGTGCCGCTCTCGTCCACATTGCCAATCAGCAAGTAAGGAATGGCCATGCGCGAATACGGCGGCTCGGGCTCGTCACCCACCAGGGTAATGGTGTCGAGCGGGGCGTGTTTGCGGATGGTTTCTGCGGCAATGACACCGGCCGGGCCGGCACCAATGATGACGTGATGGGTCATGGTGATTTCTCCTGAAAATGAAAAGCGGCCCTGCAAGCCGCTTGTTTGATGCTCTGCTGCGTCATTGCAAGAGGCGCGCTCCCCGCAATGACGTCGGCACGACCTTTACAGACTCAAACGCGCCTTGGTCTCAGCCGTGGGGCGACCCTCGGTGTCCCACCCGCGAACGGCATAGTACTTGGGCATCATCTCGGCCAGCATATTGACCTTGCCTTTGGACGGCCCGGTTTTGCAGGCCTCGGTCAACAGGCGCTTGGGCAGGCTGTCGTCTTTGGCGGTAAAGCCGGCGCGGTTGTTGAACTCGCGCTCCATGTTCCAGACCCGCTCGCCAATCTTCTCCAGCTCCTCGGTGGTGTACTCGTCGCCACAAGCAGCCGAGATTTGCGGCGCCAGATCGGCCAGGCCCCAGGCAAAGGTGGTGAACACGCACAGGCCGCTTGAGTCAAACGCAGCCGTGGCATCCTGAAAAGCCTTGACCAGCTCGGGCTTGCCTTCATGCTCGATCGGGTCGGTCTTGACCGGAATACCCAACACCTCAGACGCAATGGTGTAACCGCGCAAATGGCAGCCACCCCGGTTGCTGGTGGCATAGGCCAGGCCAATGCCCTGAATGGCGCGACCGTCGTAGGCCGGGAATTCCTGGCCCTTGCTGGTCATGCTCAGGTCGGGATGGCCGAACTTGGCGGTCAGGCGCTTGGAGCCCTGACCAATTTCCACCCCAAAGCCGCGGCCGGAGATGGTTTCTTCGGTCAAAAACGCCAGTGCGTGAGCCGAGCCAAACGGCGCTTCAATGCCGATCTGCTCCTTGGTCAGCACACCCATTTCATACATTTCCATCACCGCACCCACGGTGGCGCCAAAGCTGATGGGGTCGATGCCCTCTTCGTTACACAGCATGGTGGCGTATTGCAAGGCCTCCAGGTCTTTCACCCCGTTGGCAGCGCCCAGCGCCCAGGCCGCTTCGTATTCCAGACCGCCGGAGGCGCCCCAGTATTGCGGCTTGTTGGCCACGGTGAAGTGGCTCTCGTCCATCTTGCTGATGCGTCCACACGCAATGGTGCAACCAAAGCAGGCCTGGTTGGTGACCAGCTGCTTCTTGCCGTCGGTCGCGCGGGGCGTGGCCAGGGCTTCGGCCGAGATGTCCTTGGCGCTCTCAAACGCGTTGTCACGGTGGTTGCGGGTCGGCAGCGCGCCCATTTCGTTGATGACGTTCATCAAGACCTGGGTGCCGTAAGCCGGCAGGCCCTGGCCCGTGACGGCGTTTTCGGCCAGAATTTTCTTCTTCTCGGCAATGGCCTTCATGAAGGCTTTGGGGTTCTTGATGTTGCCCACGCCTTTGGTGCCGCGCACTGCAATGGCCTTCAGGTTCTTGCTGCCCATGACCGTGCCCACCCCCGAGCGGCCCGCCGCACGGTGCAAGTCGTTCACCACGCTGGCATACAACACGCCGTTCTCGCCGGCCTTGCCGATGCTAGACACGCGGGTGAGCGGGTCTTGCAAGCTCTTCTTGAGCATTTCCTCGGTTTGCCACACGCTCTTGCCCCACAGGTGGGCGGCGTCACGCAGTTCAGCCACGTCGTCATTGACATACAGATACACCGGCTTGGGTGACTTGCCTTCAAAAATGACCATGTCCCAGCCGGCCATCTTGAACTCCGCGCCCCAGTAGCCGCCCGAATTGGAGCAGGCAATGGTGCCGGTGAGCGGGCTCTTGGTGATCACTGTGTAGCGGCCACCCGTGGAGGCCATGGTGCCGGTGAGTGGGCCGGTGGCCCAGATGATTTTGTTATCGGGTGACAGCGCGTCGACCGTGGCGTCCACCTCTTCCCCGAGGTATTTGGAGCCCAGGCCGCGTGAGCCGAGGTAGGCGTGCGCCCAATCCATATTGAGAGGTTCGGACTTGACGGTACCTGCGGTCAAGTCAACGCGAAGAATTTTTCCTGCCCATGACATGGTGATGTCTCCTGAATAGTTGGGGTTAAACCGCCGAGGGCTGATTGCCCAACTTGTCTGCCCACGCCGCCATCTTGCCCAGGCCGGTCCAGTTGGCGTCGATGAAGGTGATGGCGCCGGTGGGGCAGGCGTCGGCACAAGCCGGCTCACCACCGCAGAGGTCACACTTTTGCACCTTGCCAGTCTCTTGCACGTAATTAATGGTGCCAAACGGGCAAGCGATGGTGCAGACCTTGCAGCCCACGCATGTGGACTCGTTCACCACCTTGGCGCCGGTGGCCTTGTCAACCGTGATGGCCTCGACGGGACAAGCATGCAGGCACCAGGCCTCGTCACACTGGGTGCAGGTGTAAGGTACTTTTTTACCCGTGTGATGAAAGTCAAACACCTTGATCCGGGATTTGGCGGTGGCGAAGGTGCCGTAGTTCTCGAAGGAACAGGCCATTTCGCACTGCAGACAGCCGGTACATTTGTCTGCGTTGATGTGCAACACCTTTTGCATGGGGGTAGTCTCCTCTGGGTAGCGGCCCTGCAACCTATGCAAAGCCTTGCCTATGAAATTAAATACATAGCCATTGTTGGGCTTGTGGGCGCGTTGGAACCTAGGGACAACCCTAGTGGGGAATTGCCAAACGCATGAAATTCTCAATTTGAAACAAATCAGCGCCCGCCAACCTGACGGCAAGGTGGTTAATATTTGCTGAATACCCAACGCGACCATGAGCCACACGCCACATCAATCCACGCCTGGTACAGCCAGCCTGCATGCGGCCGGTTTGCCCGATGCCCACCGCCGCCTGCAAAGCATTGAGCAGGCGCGCCAAGTCGCGCTGCATGAGCGCGCAGCGCTGCCAGCGGGCTGGATCGCACCCTGGATTGAGCGATCATGGCAACGCTGCATCCACCAAGGGCTTCAGCCTGGCCAGATGCAGGCGTTTGAGGCGGTGGGCGTGTCACACCAACGCCACACGCTGGAGGCCAACCAACATCTGCGACACACGGCCCAACCTGTACTGGAGAGCCTAGGGCATGCCATTGTCAACACGCGCTACTTTGCCATCCTCACGAACGCCGCAGGCGTGGTGGTCGACGTCAGCGGCCCCATCGACCGCTCGGACCCGCGGGCCGACCTGATCACCCGCATAGGCACGGACTTATCGGAGGCCAGCATGGGCACCACGGCCATAGGCGCGGCACTGGCCGAATTGCAGCCGGTATGGCTGCACCGGGGTGAACACTTTTTTTCGGCCAACGGCCACTACACCTGTGCGGGTGCGCCGTTGTTTGGCCCGGATGGAGCCTGTGTCGGCATGTTGGACCTGACCGGCATTGACGCTCTGGAGCGCCCGGAACTCAAGCACTTGGTGACCCAGTCGGCCAGCAAGATCGAGAACGCGCTGGTGCTGGCTCAGGCCCACAGCCTGATGGTGCGCCTAAACTGGCCAGGCTACTCCTTGGGCAGCGAGGCCGATGGCATCGTGTGCCTGGACGCTGACGGCTGGGTGACCGGTGCCAACCCGATCGCGCGCCAGATGGTGGCGGGCTTGGCCACGGTGCATACCCAAGTCGTTCATGTCAGTGAACTTTTCGGTGTCCCCTACCAATTTTTGTTTGACGCGGCTCGGCCGGCCAGCCTGCCTATCGACATACCGCTTTGGACTGGCCTGAGGTTGCAAGCACTGCCGGTGGAACGTGCTTATGAAACGCAACCCGTTCACGCAACTCAAGCCAGGACTGCGGTAAGGTTGCCCCTGAAAGACGTCGAAGCTGCGCTTATTCGAAAAGCGGTGGAGCAAGCGCGAGGCAATGTAGCCGAAGCAGCCCGCATCCTGGGCATCAGTCGTGCCACCGTGTACCGCAAATTGGGCCAGCGGCCCTCGCCAACCGACTAAACCCAGAGACATTGGATTACATCCAACACTTTGTAGATTTGCAGCATCTTTGAATGCCAACTTTAAAGCCGCGTTCCGTGCAAATCGTGCGTTGAATAGATGAAATTCGGCACAGAGAGCCGCCGATGCACCAGTATCGACGAGAATCAACACAACTAGTCAGGCCCTGCTTTTTTTACAAGCTGGGACCGCTGAATGCACCAAAAATCTGAAGCTTTTTTACTCTCCACCCAGCGCCCCGAGCAGACCCAGGCCGAGCTTGCCGGGTTCGTTTATTTGAGGTGACTGAGGCTATTATGAACTCATGACTTGCGTACTCGGTTTACGACCAGGAGTTTTGTATATCTCTGCGATCTGACCATCGGGCCGCTGGCGCCATGATGCTTATTCTGCTCTGCAGCGCACATAGGCACCCCAACCATCCAAAGCGTTTTGCAGTTGGCTGTACCTATTTTTGCGGCCTGTGTTTAGTCTTTGTGTTCAGCGTGGCACGGTCAGTGCAGTGGGCACTGTTTCAAATGCTTCGACCACCTGGGCCAGTCGCTGCGCCAGGCGCTCCTGGTCGTGCCGTGCTGCAATGGTGCGACCTGCCAATTCACCAACCCACGCCACCTGATCGCGCAGCACCTGGCGCCGCAACGGGTCGGGCGTCAAGCTGGCGATGGTTTGAATGGCGCCCAGCAGGCGCCACAAAATGGCCACATTGCCTGATGCGTTGCTGCGGATTTGATCAAATGACTCAGACACCAAACTGGCAAACGTGTGCCCAACGGCAATCACCCTTAACTCGCCATCGACAAAACGTTGCTGTGAAGGAATGTCACGCACAGTTAAACGCGACAGAATGGCCGTCAGGTAGTCGACGCACATGATGGCGGTCGTGGTGTCATTGACGCTGGGCGAGAGTGCCCGCATAGCCATGTCCACAATCTGGCGGATGCCAAAGGCGCAGTCCTGATCCAGCGTGCGATGACGGCTGATGGTGTAGGCCGCCTGCAGGGCCGCTACCAGTTCCTCGTCAGGAGGCGCGTCCAGCGCCACCGAGACCAGAGGCGTCCCCTGAACCATAAAAGCCCCAATGCTGTGCTCCATCCTAACCATGGTTTTGTGTTGACATGCCAGGTGCATGAGCGCAGCGCCGTCCACATGCTGAATGTAACCATCCCCAATGCCCGGCACCATTTGCCAGTTGCGCTGCGCGAGGACGCGAGGCGTCTGGTCCGACGCTTCAGCGCCAGCTGACTGCCCCAGCGCGCCCGGAAACAGACGATCCACAGCGTCCATCGTCTCATCGGCCACCACCGCAATGATGCTGGACGCCTGGATCGAAGACGCAATGTGGTGAATAAAGTAGATGAGCACGCCGATGCCGCCGATGGCGAGCACAATGCTGAACGACACAGCCAGACTGGCCACAAACCCAAACTCATCATCAACCCGGATGGTGCGCAGCACGACCAGGCAGTAAGTGAAGATGCCGCCAAAGATACCCAGCACCACCTGCGTGACGCGGTCGCGAATGAAGTTTCTCAAAATGCGCGAGCTGTATTGGCTGGAGGCCAAAGACAGCGTCACCAGGGTCATTGAAAACGTCACCCCCACCACGGTCATCATCGAGCCAGCAATGGTCGACAAAATCGCACGCGCACCCACGGCATCCGCACCGAGTACCTGCGGCCAGCGGGCCAGCCACCGGTCACCCACGAGGGCATCTGCCGCAAGCAGTGCCACGGCCAGCGCGATGCTGAACGCCACAATCAAAAAAGGCACAAACCAGAAACTGGTGCGCAAGTTACCCAAAAATCGTTTCAGTGCGTTCAACTTATTTCTCCGAAAGGCTCTCAGTGAAAATCAAATCTGCAGAATTCAAGGTCAAGGAGGGCGACAAGGTCAATCTCCAGAAATGGCCCACCAAGGTAAAACACAGCCTGCAAGTCCAAGCATAGCTATGAAAAACTTCTGGCCAAGCAGGTTGATGCGTTGAGCGACCTGCAGCGATTGCATGGCGTCTCCAACCGGCATGCGGTGCTGCTGATTTTCAGGCCATGGACGGGGCTGGCAATTCTGTGGCGCACCACATAGTGCCTGCCAGAGCGTGGTCGCATCGGCATTTTCAACCGCTCCTATTACGAAGAAGTCCTCATCGTGCGGGTTCGTCCGGAAATATTGCAGGCACAGCGACTGCCAGATGGTCTGCATGAGCGAGGCCAGCACCGACACGGCGCCCTGGTGTGTGGTGCCCGCCGACGACAAGGAAAATGCCCGGCTGATCATCTCGACAATCATTCTGGACACCTTTCAGTCGCTCAACATGAGTTACCCAAAAACAGATGAGAAGCGCCGGGAAGAATTGCTGTTGGTCAGAGAGCAGCTGATGAAGGAAGCGCCCGATCTCCAATAGGGCTGCGCCATGCCGCTCACGCTTAAACCAGTTGGGGCGGCCTCCAACTTAAATTTGTGCCAGGACCAAAGCGGTCCCGTCCACCCGCGCCGTGCCACGGCTGCCCACACGCAGGTTATTGGGCTTCTCAGCAAACCCCACCAACTGCAAGTCGCCAGACAAGGTCAGCACGACCTCATCTCGCCGCGCACCGCGTGAAACACGCGCTACACGGCCCTCCAGCCAATTGCCCTGCACGCCCTCCTTCTGCGTCTGTTCCAACAAATTGGCAGCACCCACCGCTACTGCAGTGGCTTTGCACAGTACCAGCATGGCCAGCCCCGCTTGCAGGGCAAGTAACTCGGCACTCTCGCGGGTAATGCAGGCCGTGACCCTGTCGCCTCCCGACAAACGCAAGGCCACCAAAACCATCGGATCATCCGGCCCCATGGGCTCGCAGGTCAGAACCTCGCCACGCAACTGGTTGCGCATACTGGTTTTCAAACCCAAACCACCTGCCAATTGGGCACCACCAGCAAACTGCGCTAACACCTGTTGGCGCGCCACATTCAAAGCGTCGGCCAAGGCCAACAGTTCCAGACCCTGGAGTGTGACGCGTGCGCCACCGCCACCACTGCCACCCACCGTTCGCTCCACTAGGACCCAGCCGCTGAGGTTGGACAAGGTGTCAAGCGCCTGCCAGGCGGCCTTGTAGCTGATTCCGGCCTCCCGCGCCGCCTGCGAGATAGAGCTTGATTGCCCCACCCGACGCAGTATTTCAAGCCGCTTGTCGCTGATGGTGTGCCCAAGCGCTTCGGTCAATGCAAAACTTTGGTTGTTCATGCAGACATTGTTTCACGCCAAAAATGGTTGCTACACTTCGCTATTCTTTTTCTGCATAGCGCCACACAACGTCCGGATACTGGATGGCACTGAAATGCAACCTCAACCCTTGTTTCTCCAAGGAACGCCCATGCAGCCTGGTTATCACCGGCTCGTCGTTTGGCTGCTCACGGCAGCCCCTGCCATCAGCTTGGCAGACGAAGCACGGATCGCCGTGGCCGCCAACTTCGCAGAACCCATCAAAGCGGTGGCTGCCGTTCTGGAAAAGACCACGGGCCACACCCTGAAGGTCACGCTGGGCGCTACCGGAAAACTGTATGCCCAGATCAAAAACGGCGCGCCCTTTGACGTACTGCTGGCGGCCGACACCAAAGCACCCGCGCAACTTGAGGCCGACGGCCTGGCCCAGGCAGGCAGTCGCTTCACTTACGCCACCGGCAAACTGGTGCTGTGGTCCACTGATGCGGCCAAAGTTGATGCACAGGGCGCAGTACTAAAGGCCGGCAACTTTCGCAAACTGGCCTACGCCTCCCCGAAAGTGGCGCCCTACGGTGCCGCCGCCGTGCAAGTCATTGAGCAACTGGGACTGACCGCCGCACTTAGCCCGAAGCTGGTGCAAGGCGAAAGCATCGGCCAGACCTATGGCTTCGTTTACACCGGCAACGCTGAAATTGGCTTTGTGGCGATGTCGCAAGTGCTGGCAGGCGGCCAACTCAAAAGCGGCTCGATGTGGGTGATTCCCCAAAGCCTCTATGAGCCCATCCGCCAAGACACTGTAGTTTTAAAGCGCGGCGCTAACAACCCGGCCGTCCTTGCGCTGATGACTTTGCTCAAAAGCAAAGACACGCAAGACCTGATTCGCACCTACGGCTACGGCACCTGATTCGCCCCAGCCCCATGCTGCTCACCCCCTCCGACCTGCAAGCCATTGGCCTGACACTGAAAGTGGCCACGTTGACCACCCTCATCTTGCTGGTGGTCGGCACGCCACTGGCCTGGTGGCTGGCGCGCACACGCTCCTGGCTGAAAACACCTCTGAGCGCCATTGTGTCCATGCCGCTGGTGTTACCCCCCTCGGTGCTTGGGTTTTACCTGCTGGTGCTGATGGGGCCGCAGGGGCAGGTCGGCGAGTGGACGCAAGCAATCGGGCTGGGACTGCTGCCGTTTACTTTTAGCGGTTTGGTGGTGGCGTCAAGCCTGTATTCCCTGCCCTTCATGGTGCAACCGGTCCAGAACGCGATGGAAGCGATGGGCGAGCGACCGCTGGAGGTGGCCGCCAGTCTGCGGGCCTCGCCGCTGGACACTTTTTTCAGCGTGGTGCTGCCCCTGTGCAAACCGGGCTTGATCACCGGCGCCATCATGAGCTTTGCCCACACGGTGGGTGAATTTGGCGTGGTGCTGATGGTGGGTGGCAACATCCCCGGTGAAACCCGCATGGTGTCAGTGCAAATTTACGACCACGTGGAAGCCATGGAGTACGGCGACGCACACCGGCTGGCTGCCGTGATGCTGGGCTTCTCGTTTGTGGTGCTGCTGGCCTTGCACCTGTACAACGGCAAGCGACGCCAGGACACCGCGCAATGACTCAGGCTACAAACCCACACCCTGAACCGGACACAGGACTCGTGCTGCAAGTCGTTTTGGCGCGCCGCGAGTTCACGCTGGATGTCGCCCTGCAGCTGCCCAGCCGCGGCATCACCGCGCTGTTTGGCGCGTCCGGCTCCGGCAAAACCACCTGCCTGCGGATTTTGGCCGGGCTGGAGCAACAGGCCAAAGGCCGGGTCAGCGTGGCCGGCGAATTGTGGCAAGACAGTGCGCAGGGCATTTTCAGACCCGTGCACCAGCGCGCGCTGGGCTATGTGTTTCAGGAAGCCAGCCTGTTTGACCACCTCAACGTGCAAGACAACCTGAGCTATGGCTTCAAGCGCACGCCATCCAGTCAGCGCCGCCACGGCTGGGATCATGCCATGGCCCTGCTGGGCATTGAACACCTGCTGCAGCGTTGGCCCCATGAACTCTCGGGCGGTGAGCGCCAGCGCGTGGCCATTGGCCGCGCCTTGGCCAGCAGCCCGCAGCTGCTGCTGATGGACGAACCGCTGGCCGCATTGGACGCCCCCCGCAAAGCCGAAATATTGCCCTACCTGGAGCGCCTGCAGATCGAGCTGGCCATTCCAGTGGTGTATGTCAGTCACGCCATCGACGAGGTGGCTCGGTTGGCCGACCATTTGGTGCTGCTGGAGGCCGGCCGTGTGCGGGCCAGCGGCCCCACGGCGGTAATGCTAACCCGGCTCGACCTGCCGCTGGCCCATGGCGACGCCGCCAGCGCGGTCATTCATGCGCGGGTGAATGGCCATGAGCCGGCCTACCATTTGACGCTGGCCGAATTTGCCGGTGGTTGCATGCGCGTACCGCAGCAGGCGCTGACCATCGGGCAGGCGCTGCGCATCAGGGTCCAGGCTCGGGATGTGAGCCTGACACTGAGCCCACAAACCGACACCAGCATTCTCAACATCCTGCCCGCACGGGTGACCGCTTGGTCCGTCGACGGGCCCGGTCAAATCATCGTCGGGCTTGACGCTGCGGGCACGTCACTGTTGGCGCGGGTCACACGCAAGTCGTTTGATGCACTGGGTTTGCAAGAGGGCCTGCAGGTCTACGCCCAAATCAAAGGCGTCGCTATTCTGGGCAGCTAAGCGGCGGCGCGGAATAATCGGGGCAAGCCCTTTATATCCAAACTCACACCCAAGCCACCCATGACAAAAATCACACCTCTTGAACTGCACTCCCCCAGCGGCGAAGAACTGAAAGCAGCCCGCATGAACGCGGGGCTGAGCCAGGTCGAGGCCGCAACCTTGATGGGCTATCCCTTGCAAACCGGCAGCC
>JAUXQA010000234.1 GCA_030683195.1 Rhodoferax sp.
ACCATGATGGCGAGCGGTTGTTCACCATGTTCGCGCAACTGTGCCACGGTGAGGGGCCGATAGTCCCGCTCCACCGTGAACCGCCTGACGATCCGCCGTCCCTAGTACCAAAGATCGATAAACAAGTCGTCCGCAGCAGAAATCAGAATCAGAACGGCAACAACGGCAGCCAGTGTCTCCAAAAATGAATAGTAGTTGGCTGCAAAAAAGCTGAAGAAACTTGACATTGAATTCAGCTCTGAACAATCGTCAACATTTACAGCTTGGCCTTTTCAATCGCCTTGCGCCTGCGGACCCGGCTCGCATAAACCATCAAAGCGATGAAGAACACAAGTCCCAAGGCAGGCAAACCCAACCACATGGACTTGCGAAAGGAGAAGCTTTGATCGTCCTCGATCAGGTCACGACCCGACGCATTGTCTGTGTCGAGTTCAGTCAACAGACCCTGCGATCCGATGGCAGCAAAGTTGCCACGCGCAAGTTGAAATGACTGGTCAAGTTGGGGCGCATGGGCACCGACCGTTTGGTAGATGATGCCCTCCTTGCCATCGACGGTGGCAACTTCCAGGGTACCGACCCGGTCAAGTCCTTCAATGTCCAGCAGCGTCCGTTTGGAGTGATCGGCAAGAACCAGTCGATCCCCATCCACATTGACCCGATTTTTATTGCCCGCAAACGGTACGTCCATTGCAAGAAAACTGCTCAAGGGATCTTGCACCTTGTCGGCAGCGACCCAGGACAGCGTGGCGTTGGTCGCAGAAACTCCTGTACTTGAGGCCAGGTAAATGACCCGTGGCAACGTCGCGCGCGCATCGTCCAGATATGACGTTGGCAGCATCAGGTCGGCCCCCGCTGCGAAGCGGGAAAGCATGCCCGTGAAGTTGGAATCCGGCTCGACGTCGCCAAGCACCAGATGGCTTGAAGCCAGCACGGCAACAGGGTACGCTTCGGGCGTTTCGCGGCAATCGTCGCTTGAGAGTTGTCGAACAAATGACACCTTTAGTACATTGCGCGCGGCCAGGGCAGAGCGCGGAATGCGCGCTGATATGCGCTCGCGTGCGCCCTTGGCGTTCAAGTGCTTGGCGCCCAGCAAAATGTCATTCAGGAAGACAGACGCGACGGGGGCGGCCCGGGCGGCCCCCGGTGCGGCGGACACATCCAGCATCAGGGTAGTTGGCAAGCGGCCCTCCGCGGATACCGAAGCAAGATCAAAAGTGGCTGTCCATTCGGCCCGGCCCAGCACGTCAAACGAGGCTGGTGAGCCTCCCAGGCTTTTCAGACTGATCACGGAGCCACCAGAAGGAAGCACTTCAGCCGCTTGAACGGCAAGCGCCGACGAGACACCGATGTTGCGCCATAACTGCCCGAACAATCCGGCAACCTTGGCACCTGCATCGGGTGCTACCAAAATAGCCGGGCGTCCAAAAATGGAGCCAACTCGCACCTCATTTGAGCCGATTGCTTTGGCCCCTGGATCAATGCGCGCACGCCATTGGGTGAATGCAGTGACGGCCCCGGGTGCGGTGGCCTTGATTTGCTCCGCCAAGGCGTTAAAAGCCAGGTCCATGCTGGTCAGGAGTGCTTTGTCGGCAATGACAATGTCGCCCCTGAAGGGACTGCTTTGGCCCAAAGAGAGCAATGCCCCAATTTCGGCGTTGTCAGCCATTTTGTGTTTTCCTCCGCCCGCCAGTGCGGCAAACGCAGGGATGGCGCGCAAGGCCGGGGGTACCACCGTGCCTTCAAGATCAACCACGTCGCCCACGGCGGGTACGACATTCAATACACTGCGCTTGCCGGCGCGGTCCATGGCGACGCCAAGGCGCCATGCGGTGTCATAGGATTCGGCTGCAAGTTTGCCCGATGCGACCAAAATAACGGCGGTAGTGGGCAAAGCTCCCCACGCCGTGGTCAGATCCCGAATGGCGGCGCCATCGTAGCGGTAGCTGAATCTGGAGGTGGGCTCAACCCGCAAAATGTTGCCTGGGGTCTGGCTGTTGAAACAGATGGATGTACCCGAAAGGGCTGTGCTCCAATTTACACCCAGACGTACAAAACCACTTGCCCGCGCTGTGCCGTCAACTCCCAGCGGCAGACTGGCATCGCCACGGTTCTCAGTAAAGGCACGTGCTGAAACCGGGTAACTGTCGAGTGAAACGACCATGGTTGTGCGTCCGCCATCGGCCCGAAGGTAGTTGGCATCCAGTTGAAGCGCGCCCTCGCTCAACGGCACGTTGGCTGGCACCGGCAAGTAAATCTCGCGCCGGGTGTCGGTCGAGGCCAGCACCATGGGGCCCTTGAAACCGAGCTCGGAGAAGGCCACGCTTCGGGTAATCCAGCTGTCAGTTGCCAGTCGACGAAAGGCCTCACCAGGATTGGTGTCAGCTTGCGCTGAAGCAAGCATCGGTATGCAAACGAGGGTCACTGATAAGAGACCCAGCGGGACGTAAGGTAACGTAAAAAAATGGCGTAATTTCAAAATTCTCTCCAGAAATAGATGGCAAAAATAGGTTGCCTGAATGGGACGGGTACGCATCAAAAATGCCCCCGGTTGCCCTACTGAATCAACGCAAAGGCGCGGCCTGGAACACGCTGCTATTGGCTGGTGTCATTGGCCATTGTTGAAACCATCGTTAGCTTCGCTGGTTCAGGAACCGCATGCGGCAGCGGGTTGAACTCGCTGAATGAGCGCCCGGTCAGCGCTGCCACGATGCGTTCGGAGGCGTGTCCATCGCCGTAGGGGTTGTGGCGAAAAGTTGACCCGCGCCAAAGCGCATCGTCGTCGTACAGCGCGTTGACGGATGAAACAATGCGCGCAGCAGTGGTCCCGACCAGCTTGACGGTGCCTGCGGCGATGGCTTCCGGTCGCTCAGTCACATCGCGCATCACGAGTACTGGTTTGCCCAGGGAGGGTGCCTCCTCTTGAACGCCACCTGAGTCGGTCAAAATGACATGGGCTCGTTGCATCAGCCGGACGAACTGGAAGTAGTCCAGTGGGTCAATCAAGTGGACATTGGGCAGGTGTGACAGCGCGGCCGTCACAGGGCCTTGAACATTGGGATTTAGATGGACCGGATAGACGATCTCAATGTCTGCTCGCTGGGCTAGCTCTGCCAGAGCAGTACAAATGTTGTCAAAGCCCGAGCCAAAATTTTCCCGCCGGTGGCCCGTCACGAGCAAGATCCGTTTGTTGGATGAAAGGGTTGGAAGCTGAGCATCCAGTTGCGCACGCAAGATGTCGTCACTTGCAATGCGTTGGACACTGAGTTGCAGCGTGTCTATCACGGTGTTGCCAGTCACGACGATGCGCCCTGCCAGGCGCTCGGCTAGCAGGTTTTCCTTTGATGCCTGCGTCGGGGCAAACAACATGTCGGACACGACATCGACCACCCGGCGGTTCATTTCTTCCGGCCACGGTTGCAAAATGTTGTGGGTGCGCAGACCTGCCTCAATGTGTGCGACCGGAATCTTTCGATGGAATGCGGCGACCGCGGCCACCATGGCTGTGGTGGTGTCGCCGTGCACCAGCACACGGTCTGGGTTAAGCGTTTCCAGAACACGATCGACCGCAGCGAACAAACGTGAACTCAGACCATTCAAGGTTTGATTCGGAACCATGATGTTCAAATCGTGGTGTGCTTGAACACCGAAAAGATCCAGTACTTGATTCAGCATGGTCCTGTGCTGACCGGTGATGCAGACAACGGACTCGACGTCCGGATCGGTGGCCAGTAGCGAGACCAGCGGCACCATTTTTATGGCCTCCGGACGCGTTCCGAAGATGGACAACACCTTCATTTGCAACGCCAATACATGTTCATTTTTTTAGTCCAGGCTGTTCAACTTCCAGCAGTTCGCTGGATGTGCCTGATGATGTTTGAATGGCGACTATTTGTATGTTCGCCAACGCACTTGCGCTGTTCAGGTTGCCTTGCAGGACATCAACTGAACTTCAGTGCAGCTATTGCGCAAACGCGTACCGGCCCTTGTTTGCTTTGGCTTGGTACATTGCTTTGTCCGCACTTTGAATCAAGACGTCTGCAGTGCTGCCGTCTTTCGGAAAGATGGCAATGCCCACACTGGCACTGACGCTGAGCTGGAGGGTGGCATCACCCACATTGATGCTGCACGGCGCTTGGATCGATGCGAGGACTTTCTCTGCGAGGGCAGGCAGGTCCTTGTCGTCCTTGACCGTTGTGAGCAGGTACAAGAACTCGTCACCACCATGCCGACTCACTGTGTCATCGTCGCGCACGCGCCGCGTGAGTCGCGACGCAATCGTTTTCAAAACACTGTCACCTGCGTCGTGGCCGTAGGTGTCGTTGATTTTCTTGAAATCATCGAGGTCGATGAACATCACGGCCAAACGCCAGCCATGTCGCTTGGCCTGCGCCAAACCATGCTCCAGCCGGTCGTTGAACAGCACCCGGTTTGGGAGGCCCGTCAAGGGGTCGTGAACGGCAGCGTGCCGGGACGCTTCTTCTCGTTCAATAACTGCCTCCAGCTTGTTTTCAAGCACATGGCGCTCAAGGACTTCGTTTCTCAGAGCTGCGTTGACGACGGACAGTTTGTCGGCGGCGTCCTGTACTTTGTCCTCAATGGCCTCGCTTTTTTGGAGCGCTTTCTCGATACCAGGCGTTGAGTTGCCTCCCTCAAGCCCTTCCTTGAGTACTGAGTTGACTGAAGAAAGGTCTTGTGCGGCTTCTTCTACCAGGACCTTGACCATTTCGGCTTGCCCCAATACCTTGGTGAGCGCCTTGCCTGGTTTCTTCAGGTTGGGCACTTTCGCAGCTGGATTCTTTTTCATTGAAGCGCCCTCAAGCAATTTTTCGACAAAGAGTCCTTTGGGTCAATCGGTACTTGATGGCGCCTTGAGACCCGGATATGGACTAGCCTCCCAGTCTAGAAAAAATAGGCAAATTGGTCTGTGCCCAAGCGCACAGAGCTGCCTGTTGAACGCAGTGGCCTGTCTTGCTGGTAGTGATGCAGAAGGGCAGCGCGCGACCCCTGATGCTGCAGTGATGAAGCAGCATAAATGCTGTCGTCAGGTCGCCATCAGGTCCCGGCTGAGGCAAACCTGGGCATATTCGCCCTGCAAATTGGCCAGCGCCACCCGGTGCAGGTCGTCGGCGCTGCGCGGGCGGCCATCGAGGTCGGGTCGGTCATAGGTGTAACAGGCGTCTGCCACCACCGTGCACCTGAATCCCAGGCACCCTGCGGTGCGGACACTGGCTTCAACCGACATTTGGGTGCTCACCCCGACAAATACCAGCGAGCGAATGCCGCGCTGATGCAGCCAGCGTTCCAGCGAGCTCTGCGCAAAGGCATCGGTCACATGTTTGTTGACCACATGCTCTGTTTCAAGTGGCGTCAGACCGTCCTGAAACTCCGCGCCGGGTTGTCCGGGCCAAAAGGGTGAGTCCGTACTGAGGGACAGATGGCGCACATGCACGATGGGTTGGTCGCGCTCGCGCCAGCGAGCCAGCAACTCAGCCATCCGGATTTCAGCATCGGGGTTGTTGCGCGGACCACGGTTCGCCATTCCCTTTTGCATGTCGATCAGGATGAGTGCGGTGGGACTGACGAAGCTTGTCATCATGTCTGTGCGGTCCATCGTACCCATCACCCTGTATTGCGCAGCCCCGCCGCAATGCCGTTGATCGAAATATGAATCCCGCGCTGAATGCGTTCATCCGCTTGTCCCGCGCGGTACCGGCGCACCAGCTCCACTTGCAGGTGATGCAGGGGATCGATGTAGGGGAAGCGGTGGCGAATGGAGCGTTGCAGCGCCGCATTGTTGGCCAGGCGTTGCTTGTCTCCGGTGATCATGCCCAGTGCGGCCGCCGTGCGGTGCCACTCGGCCTCAATGGCTGTGAAGATCTTCTTGCGCAGGCGGGCGTTGCCTACCAGTTCGGCATAGCGGGAGGCCAGGGCCAGGTCGCTTTTGGCCATGACCATGTCCATGTTGGAGAGCAGGGTCTGAAAAAAGGGCCACTGCTTGTCCATTTGCTGCAAGAGCGCGAGCCGATCTTTCTTGGTGCTGCCCTTGGCACCTGCACCTTCGCCAGCCAGAAACTGATCTACCGCCGAGCCAAAGCCATACCAGCCCGGCAAGGTCAGGCGGCACTGCCCCCAGCTGAAACCCCATGGAATCGCCCGCAGGTCTTCAATTTGCTGTGTTGCCTTGCGCGAGGCCGGGCGGGAGCCAATGTTGAGCTCCGCTATCTCCCGGATGGGGGTCGAGTCAAAGAAAAATTCAGTGAACCCCGGGGTCTCGTAGACCAGTTTGCGGTAGGCGGCCATGCTGTTGTGCGACAACTCGGCGGCAGCGGCCAGAAAGGGTGGAGTGGCCGACTTGGTGGGTTGCAGCAGCGTGGCCTCCAGGGTGGCGGCTACCAGAGTTTCCAGATTGCGCCGGCCAATCTCGGGGTTGGCGTATTTGGAGCCAATGACTTCACCCTGCTCAGTCAAGCGGATTTGCCCGCGCACCGTGCCGGGCGGTTGCGCCAGAATCGCCTGGTAGCTGGGGCCGCCGCCGCGCCCAACCGTGCCGCCCCGGCCATGGAACATGCGAAGCCGTATAGGAGTGGCGGCGATGCTGATGGTGTCTCCTGGCGTTTGGTCGGCCGGTACGCCCAAGCCTTCAGTGGCCAATTCGTCAAACAGCTCCACTAGCGCAATCTCTGCGCGGTACAGTTCCCAGTTGCTGGTGAAGATACCGCCGTCCTTGTTGCTGTCCGAGTAGCCCAGCATGATGTCTTGCTCGGCACCACTGCGGCGCACCAGTTGGGCCACGCCCGGCAGCGCATAAAACTCACGCATGATGGGCGCGGCGTTGCGCAGGTCTTCACTGGTCTCAAACAGCGGCACCACGATCAAATCGCACAGCGACTGGGGGTCGCTCAGGAGGCCGCGCATCAGCCCCACTTCTTTTTGCAGCAACAGCACTTCAAGCAAGTCGCTCACGGTTTCGGTGTGGCTGATGATGTAGTGGCGAATGGCCTCAAAGCCAAAGCGCTGGCGCATGACTTTGGC
>JAUXQA010000235.1 GCA_030683195.1 Rhodoferax sp.
GTGCCTGACACAGGGGAGCGTCAAACCATTGACGCGTCCGGTGTCTCGACGCTGGACGCTCCCGTGAACCGCACGCTGCAACTGCCCAACGGCGAGTGGACCTTGAGCGTGGCTCCCCTGACGGGATGGAGCCGCTCTGAGCAATTTGACCTGAAGCTGTCTGTGGCGTTGCTGTTGAGCTTGCTTGCCGCCTATTTGGCCTGGTTGCTGATGGAGATGAAGCGCCGTGATGATCGCCTGGAGGCCGAAGTCAGCGAGCGGACCGCCGAGATACTGACAACTCAGCACCAGCTTGAAGCCACTTTGGGCGCGGTGCCGGACCTGATGTTTGAGATGGGGCTGGATGGTGTGTACTACAGCGCCCATTCCCCCCGCGCCGACTTGCTGGCCCGGCCAGTGTCCGATCTGCTCGGGAAAACAGTGGCTGACGTCATGTCCGCCGAGGCTGCCACCATCGTGATGGCGGCTTTGCAGGAGGCGCACGCGCACAACTGGTCCACTGGCAAGCAATTCAGACTCGGGCTGGACGCGGGCGAGCACTGGTTTGAACTGTCGGTTTCACGCAAGGCGCAGATGCCCGGTGAAAGCCCGCGGTTTGTGGTGCTCTCCCGCGACATCACCGAGAACAAGCAGTCCGAAGAAAAAATCCGCAAGCTGGCCCACTTCGATTCCTTGACCCAGTTGCCCAACCGCGTGCTGCTCGCCGCCCGGTGCAAGCAGGCCTTGAGCACAGCCCAGCGCCACAACACCTCATTGGCGGTCATGTTTCTGGATCTGGATCACTTCAAGAACATCAACGATGCGTTGGGCCACAGCGTGGGTGATGATTTGCTGGTGGCATTGGCCGGTCGGCTCACCTTGGCCGTGCGCGAGCAAGACACTGTGTCGCGCCTGGGGGGTGATGAGTTTGTGTTGGTCCTGATGGATACCGACATGGCCGGTGCAGCGCATGTGGCTGACAAACTGCTCCAGGCCGCCCTGTTGCCGTTTCAACTCGGACCACACGAGTTGACGGTGACGCCCAGCATCGGCATTGCCTTGTACCCCAATGACGGGGCTGACTTTGACATCCTGTCGCGCTGCGCTGATGTGGCGATGTACCGGGCCAAGCAGGACGGGCGCAATTGCTACCGCTTTCACACCGCCGCCATGCAAGCCAAGTCAGACCGATCCCTGGTTCTGGAAAATGCCCTGCGCCGTGCCTTGGAGCGCAGGCAGCTCAGCCTGCATTACCAGCCGCAAATGACACTGGCCACAGGTCACATCATGGGTGCCGAGGCGCTGTTGCGCTGGAACCATCCGGAGCTGGGGGCTGTGTCTCCAGCCGAGTTCATCCCGGTGGCCGAGAGCACCGGCCTGATTCTGCCCATTGGCGAGTGGGTCTTGCGCAGTGCCGTTCAGCAACTCACTGACTGGATGGCGCAGGGCCTGCCGCCCATCACCCTGGCGGTGAATCTGTCGTCAGTCCAGTTTCGCCACGTGGATCTGCCCGAGCTGGTTAGCACCATCTTGCAGGAGGCCCGGCTGCCGGCCCACTTGCTGGAGCTGGAGTTGACCGAAAGCGTGGCCATGAACGACCCGCTGGGCGCCATTGCTGTGATGGACCAGTTGCATGAGCGCGGCGTGCGCATGTCGATTGACGACTTTGGGACCGGTTACTCGTCATTGAGTTACTTGAAGAAATTCCGGGTTTACAAGCTCAAGATTGACCAGTCTTTTGTGCGGGACATCACCGAGGACCCGGATGACAAAGCCATTGTGGGCGCCATCATCAGCATGGCCAGCAGCCTTGGCATGCAAACTATTGCCGAAGGCGTGGAGACCGCCGGGCAACTGGCGTTCTTGCAGGCCAACGCCTGCACAGAGGTACAGGGCTACTTTTTCAGTCGCCCGCTACCGCCGGACCAGTTTTTGACCTTCTGGCAAAAATCCCTGACAGTGCTCTGATCTCTTTTCTGGCTCAAATTTTGCTTCATCAGCACAAGCCTCGGTAAAGCCGGATTCACTGGTAGCCGTGGGCAGGCGGAATCGACCATGGTGTCCAAACTCTCTCAATTACTCAGACGTTTGAGCGTGGGGCGAAAGCTCACGCTCATTTACTTGCTGGATTTGTCGGCTGTGATCTATGTATCAGGCATCTTGATCCATGAAAAATACCTGGCCATTGACTTCACGCGCAAGGAAATTGTGGGGGTGGTCTACACCGAGGCGGTCCGTCAAAATCTGATGGGCGCTTTTTTGCGGCCCCAAGAGTCCACCGCCTCAGATACCGTGCGTGCAGAGTCACTGGCGTCTGCACGCCAGCAATATGACGAGCTGCTGCATACCGAGGAGGCCTCGGATCGCTTTGCAAAATACCTGATCAGCGCTCGATCGATGCCGCAGGCCTCTGCCGAGGGCCATGATGCCGCGCTCAAAGGACGGCTGCTGGCACAAGGTCGAGCCCTGCTCACTACGGTGGGCAATCAGTCCAACCTGATTTTGGACCCTGACCTGGACAGTTACTACGTCATGTCGCTCACGGTGTTGCGGTTTCCCGAACTGCTGCAGGTCTTGCACGACTCCACTGAATTCATGCAGCGCTGGGGCAAACCTGCCGGTGGAAATAACCAGGTTGCCCAGTTACTGGCCCTGGTGGGTCGGCTGGACGCGGTGATGGCGGGTATGGAGTCGGACTACGACCAAGCCCATGCAGCAGGCTCGCCGCAGCTGAAAAGCGCATTACAGGCAGCCCGTCTGGGCGTGGTGGAGCAGGTGCGGGTTTTCCAGTCTGTGCTGGAAGGGGTGGCCAACAGTCCACCATCGCCTGCGCAAGGGGCACGGCTGGACGCGCCCAACCAGGCCGCACTTTTGGCGGTGGATAGCGCCTGGAAATCGGGTGTGGTGGCACTGGATGGCTTGCTCCAGGCGCGGGTTGAACTCTTGTTTTCGCGTATGTGGCTGCACCTGGGGACCGCCCTGTTGCTGTTGGGTGCCATTTTGAGTCTGGTCTACCTGGTGGCCAGTCAAATTGCCCGCCCCTTGCAGTTGCTGGCGCGGGTGGCTGACCGGGTGCGCGGTACGGCCGATTACAGCCACCGCGCCCAATGGGACAGCCGCGATGAAATTGGCCAGTTGTACACCGCTTTCAATGACATGTTGACCCAGCTGGATCAAGACCGGCTCACCCAGCAAGAGCTAACCGCCAGCGCCCGGGCTGCCGTTGCCCAGCGCGAACTGGTTGAGGCGTTTCCAACGCCCATCGTTGTGACCTCGGTACCTGACCACGAGGTGTTGCACGCCAACGCCCCGGCCCAACGCTGGCTGGGCGATTGCCAGAGCGATCCCTGGCGTCTGGGACTGGAGCCGGGGGTGCGGGCGCGCTTTTTTCAGCGCCTGGCTGACAACGACGCAGTGGATGAGTTTGAGGTGCGCTGGTTGGGTGGTGACGCGCCGTCCTGGGCCGTGCTGTCGGCACGCCGGCTTAACTACCAGGGCCGCGATGCCGTGCTCACATCGTTTGCGCCGATCAACAAGCTCAAAGTCATGGAGCAGCGCCTGGAGCTCTGGGCCAAGGTGTTTGAAGCCTCGACCGAGGGCATCGTCATCATGAATACCGAGCGTGAGATCATCAGTGTGAACCAGGCGTTTTGTCGCAGCACCTTGTATGACTTTCACGAGGTGATTGGCAAAGACATGTCGTTTTTGGTGGACAGGGCCGAAGTGTTGGCCTGGACCGAGGGCATGGACAAAGATGTGTGGGCGGGGGAGGTCCGCATCCGCAAGTGCACCGGTGAAACCTATCCGGCCTGGATGATGGTGTCTGCCGTGCACAAAACTGGTGCGCGCGGACAGATTGTGAATTTCATCGCCACATCGATCGACATCACTGACCGCAAGGCGCACGAGGAGCGCATCCACTTTCTGGCCCATCACGATGTACTCACCGAGTTGCCTAACCGTTCCCTGTGTCAGCAGCGTTTGTCCGAGGCGTTGGAGCACGCGCGCAAGGAGGGTGAAAAAGTCGCGGTCCTGTTCATTGATCTGGATCGCTTCAAACTCATCAACGACACGCTGGGGCACCACATTGGAGACGGCTTGTTGCGCACGGTCGCCCGGCGCCTGACTCACGCCGTGCGGGCCGATGACACGGTTAGCCGCCTGGGGGGCGACGAGTTCGTGGTCATCATGCGCCATGCAGGCAGCCGCGAGGAACTGCAGGCGGCAGTCGATCAGCGCATGCTGCCCGCCATACGCCAAAGCGCAGTGGTGGAGGGGCACACCATTGCGGTGTCTTGCAGCATCGGTGTGGCTTTGTATCCGGACGATGCAATCGGTCAGGCCGAACTGATGCGCCGCGCCGATGCCGCCATGTACGAGGCCAAGGCCGCCGGGCGGGATCTGGCGCGGTTTTTCTCGGTCGAGACGGACCAGCGTATTCAGGCCAGGCAGGTCATGGAGGTGCAGTTGCGCTCAGCGCTGGATCACCAGGAGTTCAGCGTGCACTATCAGCCCCGGCTTTGCGCGCGAACCCGGCGCATGCTGGGTGCAGAGGCCCTGCTGCGCTGGAATAATCCGCTGCTCGGCCAGGTTTCTCCGGCCGTCTTCATCCCGTTGGCAGAAGAGACCGGATTGATCAAATCCATTGGTCAGTGGGTGCTGAATGCTGCGTGCAGCCAGTGGATGACGTTTCAGGCCGAGGGTTTGATCAGTGGCCTGGAGCTGTCAGTCAACCTCTCGGCCTTGCAGCTGGCCGACCCTGAGTTGATTGGCCAGTTGCAAGCTGTCCTGACGCGCACCGGTTTGCCGGCGGGACAGTTGGAGCTGGAGCTGACCGAGTCGCAGTTGATGGATAACCCGGCTGCAGCACAGGCCCAGGTGTCGGCGCTCAAAGCCTTGGGGGTACAGATTGCGATTGATGACTTTGGCACCGGCTACTCCAGCCTGGCCTACCTCAAGCGTTTTGAGATTGACATTCTCAAGGTAGACCAATCGTTTGTGCGTGGCATGCTCGACGACAGTGCAGACGCTGCCATCGTGCATGCGGTGATTGCCTTGGGCCACACGCTGGGCTTCAAGGTGGTGGCCGAGGGGGTAGAGAATTTGCCCACGGCACAGACGCTCACCGCGCTGGGTTGTGATGAGTTGCAGGGCTACTGCTTTAGTCGCCCACTGGCCGTGGCTGATTTTCAGAACTGGGTGCGTGCCCACGGCGTGCCGACTGACC
>JAUXQA010000240.1 GCA_030683195.1 Rhodoferax sp.
TAAACCTCAGGGCCAGGGGACCTGGCGCTACCAGCGGTGAGGGCAGCAGTCATTTGGGCAGGGGTTTAAAGACGCGCACCCACTTGGCAGCCGGCAGGCCCCAGTTGGCCTGAATGATCTCGGCCCGGGCATCGAGCACCTCCCGCGTGGGGCGGTTGGGTGTGCGCTGGGCCAGCACCACGGTGTTGCCCTCACGCGTGGGCTTGAACGCCCACACGGCGTCCTTACCAAACGCAGCAGAGATTTTCTCGACGCTGCGTGCAAAGCTGGAGGCCCGGCCAAACAGATTGACCGTCATGCACCCCTCGGGGGTCAGCAGGCGGTGGCAGTTGTTATAAAACGGCAGGCTGTCTAGCACTGGCGCGGCGGCCTCGTGGTCGTACAGGACCACCAGCAACGCGTCCACCGAGCCCCACCATTTGGGGTTATCAATCTCCAGCGCTGCATCAGTGAGCACTACCTGCATGCGGGTGTTGTCTGCCGGCAGCTTGAACCACCCCCTGCAGGCGGTCAACACCTGGGGATTGAGCTCAATGGCCACGGTCTTCATGCGCAGCTCTTTGTGGCAAAACTTGGTGAGTGAGCCAGCGCCCAGCCCCAACTGCATGGCCTGGCGCTTGGTGACCGAGTCAGGCTCCACAAACAGCAGCCACGCCATCATGCGCTGGATGTACTCATGGAACAGCACGGTGGGCGCGTCCATCAGCATGGAGCCCTGAATCCATTCTGTGCCCAGATGGAGGTGACGAAGCGGGCCTTCGTCGGAGAAGTTGACTTCGGGGAGGGTGTGGGTGCGTTTTTTCAAGATGGCTTAATTATCCCCATCTGCCCCACCCTGTAAAAAATGGCGTGCTGTCCCACCGAATTAACAAGCCGTTGCTCACCGTCAAAGGCGGTGAATTGAGTAGAATCAATCCTGTTTCGATAAAATTTGCAAAAAATTAACGAAATATTAAAAACGGGAGTGTCAATTGCAACTTATCTTGGTACTTAGCTCTGCGGTGTGCGTCATTACAGCGTTGGGTTTGTTGATCATCTGGCGGCATGACAAAAAACAACGCTTTACCAAAAACGTAGCCCTGGCACTGCTGGCTGGTGCCCCGCTGGCTCTCCTCGTCATGGCTTTGCGCAGCGCGGACCCACTGGTCTCGATGCTCGGGGCGGCTGGATTCAGCTTGGCTGGCGTGGCCATCGTCACCTTCATGTTCAGTGCATGTATGGACTTGGCCAATCGCCCGGTGACGAACAAGCAGTTGCTTGGGGTCTCCGCCCTGCTATTGGTGCCCTATGCCTGGGCGACAACGCAGCATTCGCTGGCGCTGATCGGACTGCTCAACGCGGTGATGTTTATCTCGGCTGGCGCCTATTTGACCCACAAACTCTGGCTCACGGGCTGGGTTGAGCGATTGATTGGCCTGCTGATCGTGATGTTGGGTGCCAATGCTTTGCACATTGGACTGATGGGCGACGAGGGTATGGTCCAGCAAGCTGCAGTAGGTATTTTGCTGCGAATCGCCATCACGCTGGCCTTTGCCTTTGCCGCGCTGTCGCGCACCAAAGCACGGTCAGTGCGTATGGCGCAGCGGTTCGAGAACCTGAGCGAGAACTCGCTGCAAGGCATGGCGATCACCACCCGCGATGCCTTGATGTATGCCAACCCGGCAGCCCTGAAGATCTTTGGGTTTGCCTCGCTGGCGCAAGCAATCAAAGCGGGCCCGTGGACCGTGGTGAGCCCCGAGCGCAAGGCCAAAGATGGCGATGGAGTCGAGGCCATGTTCAGCGGAGAAAAATCTTTTTTTGAAGAGAACCGGACCACAGTGCGAGCCGACGGGACCCAACTTCGCATCAAACTGTCCAGTTGGCCCACCGAATGGGAGGGCCAGCCTGCGGCCCAAATTGTGATCGTGGACCACACCCAGGCCTACGAAGCGGAGCAACAACTCAAAGCCAACCAGGCCGAACTGGAGCAACAGGAGCTTGAATTCAAAGCCAGAGAGAAAGCCGCACTGCTGGAGGCCAACGCGGTGCTTGAAGCACGCGTGATCGAGCGCACCCAGGAACTCAACGACGCTTACCTGGCCAAAAACCAGTTTCTCGCCAACATGTCGCATGAGATCCGCACACCCATGAATGCCATTTTGGGCTTGCTGACCCTGATGCAAGGCACCCCGCTGGACGACATCCAGAAGGAATACGCACAAAAAACAGAGCGGGCGGCCAAGTCGCTGCTCAGCCTGCTCAATGACATCCTTGATTTTTCAAAAATTGAAGCCGGCAAGCTCGCGCTGGAATCCAGTAATTTTGAGGTGGAACGGATGATGCGGGACCTGTCGATCGTTCTGGCGGGCAACGACCTCAATAAGCCGGTCGAACTGCTGTTTGATCTGGACCCCCTGCTGCCCAAAGTCTTGGTGGGCGACTCGATGCGCCTGCTTCAGGTGCTGATGAACCTGACCGGCAACGCGCTCAAATTTACCCCACGTGGCCATGTGATCACCCGCCTGAGTTTGCTGACCCGAACGCCCACCCACGCCACCATCCGGTTCGCGGTGAGCGACACCGGCATTGGCATCGCTGAAAACAATTTGGCTCACATCTTTGATGTGTTCGCCCAAGCTCAAGCCGCCACCACACGCCAGTTTGGCGGCTCGGGGCTGGGTTTGTCCATTTGTCAGCGGCTGCTGGGCCTCATGGGCAGCAAGTTGCATGTGGAGAGTGCCGTGGGTTTGGGAAGTACGTTCTCTTTTGATCTGAACATTCCGACCGGACCTGAGCCTGCGGCAGCAGCCACCGGTTCGCCCGTGGTCGCCACCACGGCGCTGGTGATTGACGACAATCCGTTTGCCCAGGCGTTCATTGGCAAAATGCTGCAGTCGCTGGGCTGGGCGGTCGACACGGCCCGCTCCGGCCAACAGGCCATTGCCATGGTGACCAGCCGCCACTCCAGCGGCAAGGCTGCGTACGCCCTGATCGTGACGGACTGGAACATGAGCGGCCTGGACGGCTGGCAAACCCTGGAGGGCATAGAAAAAATCAACCCCACGGGCCCACCGCCCATCAAGCTCATGGTGAGTGCCTTTGGGCGCGACAAGCTGGCGGAGCGAACGCCACAGGAACAAGCTCGCCTGAATGCCTATCTGGTCAAGCCCGTGACGAGTGAAATGCTGTCCGAAGTGGTGAGCAAGGCATTGCTGGGCCAGAGCAATGTGCGTTCAGGCCCGAGAACCAAGACCGACAAGGTCAAGCGCCTGGATGGCATGCGCTTGCTGGTGGTGGAGGACAACCTCATGAACCAGCTGGTGGCCAAAGAGCTGTTGGGCAAGGAGGGCGCTGTGATTGAAATTGCAGGCAACGGCAGCTTGGGCCTGGATGCGCTGGCCAGGACGACGCAGGCGTTCAACGCCGTTTTAATGGACATGCAAATGCCGGTGATGGACGGCTGCACCGCTGCCCGTGCCATTCGCACAAATCCGGGCCACCGGCATCTGCCCATCATCGCCATGACGGCCAACAACACAGCATCAGACCGTCAAACCTGCCTGGATGCTGGCATGAATGACCATGTGGGCAAGCCGTTCGACATCAACTACCTTGTCGGTGTGATCCTGAAACACACGACCCCAACTCCTGCCCCAACCTAAATCAGGCCTGCGGCCTGCACTACATCCCGCCACGCCGCCAGCTTGCGCTCGAAACTCCAACTCGCGTTCGCCGGGCTGGTCGACGGCAGTTTGAAAACGGGCACACCCAGGGCGGCGGTGTGCCGGGCGTGTTTGAAACTCTCGCCACCGTTGTGGGCCACGGCCCTGAGCTGAGGGCACCGCAGGCGCAAACCCACCAAATCGTTCAGCTGCGCAGAGCGAATGGCGGAGTCCAGGCTGCCCTCACGCTCGCAGGACGCATACACATCCCACACACCCACCCCCCGCGCCAGCAACCAATCAGTCCTCTTTTGATAGCTACCCAGGCAATCGAACTGCCGGCTAGAGGACCAAATGGCTTGAAAAATCCTCCAGAACTGGTTTTGGGGGTGTGCGTAGTACTGCTGCTTGGCCAATGACGCCACACTCGGAAAACTGCCCAGCACCAGCAGCCGTGTGTTGCCAGAGATAACGGGCGCGAGGCCTGTGAGGTGGGGCGTCGGCTGGGCTGCGCGGGTCCATTCAGTCGGCATGGTTGAAGGTCTCCGGCGGGCACAAGGCGCGCAAGCGGGGCAAGGCATCCAGGGCGTTGCGTGTAGTGGCTGCGGCGATCGCCTCGGTGGACAGGCCGCGCAAGCGTGCCAGTTCCGCGCCAATGCGCGGTAACTCGGCGGGCTCATTGCGACCTTGGGGCGCACCGGCGGCGCGCTCGGCCGCTGTTTTATAAATCCAGTGGGGCGGCATGTCGGGGGCGTCGGTCTCCATCACGATCGCATTGAGGGGCAAGTTGGCGGCCAACCGGCGCAACTGCATGGCCCGCTCATAGGTCAGGGCTCCACCGAACCCCAGCTTGAAACCCAGGCCCAAAAACGCCTGCGCCTGCTGTTCACTGCCATTGAAGGCGTGGGCAATGCCCTGCCAGCGCGCACCTGATGGACCTGCCACGCTGCGCAGCCCTTTCAGCAACTGGTCCGCCGACTTGCGCACATGCAGGATCACCGGCAAGCCGTACTTGCGCGCGAGCCGCAACTGCTCAAGATAAAAATGGGTTTGTCGCGCGCGAAGAGGGCTCTGACACAACTCGGGCACAAAGAAATCAAGCCCGATTTCACCCACGGCCACCAGCCGGGGGTCATCACGGTAGCGCAGCAGGCAGGCATCCAGCGCGCCCAGGTCAGCGTCCAGCGCTTTGGCCACATACAGGGGGTGAATGCCTAGCGCGTAGCTGTCACCACCGGCGTGGGCCAGCGCCCGAACGGCTTCAAAGTTGGCTGCCTCCACCGCCGGCAGCACGCAGTGCATGACGTTTCCAAATCGCGCTCGGGCCCTGACCTCGGGGGCCTGCAGCCCAAACTCGGGGGCATCCAGGTGGCAATGGGTATCGATCCAGTAACTCATGCCAGAGAAATTACCACAGCCGGGCCGGCCGTGAGCAGCGCGGGGACAGGCTTACTTCTTGCGCTGCACAAACAGGTTGCGGGTGCGGTCTTCGGGGTAGGCAAAGGTCACCGCCCCATTTTTGACCATGCCCATGACAAGCATGTTGCTGCTGACAGCGTCTTTGTCGTCCTTGCTGAACGGGCGCTCGTGTGTGGCGGTCACGCCGTAGTAGGTGCGCGGCAAGGTCTCAAGCCCGGCCTTGACGTTGGGGCCGGCCAGGTCGCCACTGCGGATGTTCAAAATAGCGTAGGTGAGCAGGTAGACCGAGTCATAGGCCTGGGCTGCGGCCATGGGCACGGTGATCTTGTTGGTCTTGTACTTGCCGGCGTAGGCGCTCAAAAACGCCCTGCGCCGCTCATTGCTGGGGTCGGCAATGAAGGTTTGGGCCATCAGCGACCCATCGGCCGCTTCACGCGCACCGTCAATAAAGAAAGGGAATGACAAGGGCCAGGCACCCACCTGCGTGACCTTCCAGCCCAGGGCCTGGCGGCCGAGCGCAATCACCGCATTCTCCTGACCGACGGTGTAGCTGAAGATGACATTGGCCCCGGCGGCTTGCGCTGCCTTCAATTCAGTAGTCAGGTCTTTCACGCCCAAAGCAAAGCGGGCCACATGAACAGGTTTGAGCTTTTTGGCTTCCAATGCCTTGACCACATCTTGCAAACCGGCCTCGCCGTAGCCGCTGGTGTCGGCAAAGATAGCCACTTTGGTCCAGCCCCGCGACACGATGTCGTCCACCACAAACGGGGCCTGAATGGCATCGCGTGCCGAGGTTCTGAAAACATAGCTCTCGGGTGCCGGGTATTTGGAGGTGATGGGAGTGCCGGTGGCACAGGGCACGATCAGCGGCGACTTGGCCGCCTGAAACACCTCCATGGCCTTCATCGCCACACCGGTGTTGCAAAACCCGATGGTGGCTACCACGCCCTCCTTGATCAACTCCTGGGAACGCTGCAAACCGACATCGGGGTTGGCCGTGTCGTCCTTGATGATGAGCTCCAGCGGACGCCCCAGGTAGCCACCGGCGGCATTGATTTCATCCACTGCGAGCTTGGCGCCGTTGAGCATGGGCAAGCCAAAATCAGCCGAAGCGCCGGTGAGCGGGCCGATCCAGCCCACACGCACCGGATTAACC
>JAUXQA010000243.1 GCA_030683195.1 Rhodoferax sp.
GCCATGAATACGCGTAAATGCTGAACTTTCAATCACGATCGCTTCAATCTTTCGCCAAGGCGACAAGATGCAATTCAACCGATCACAAATGGTCTGCAGCCAAGGCCTGAGATCGGGTCTCAACGCCGCAATCCTGTCCCGCTCATGCAGGACTATTTGTCCTGCCAAGCCCAGGACCAGCGCCGCGCTCAAAAGAGACCACGCCGCTCGCATGAGAAAACTGTGCTTCGTCTCGGGGACTCGTGCCTGGCGCAAAAATGAAATATCGCTCGAATCAGGTCTGCTCTCGAACTCAGGGTCAGGCGACGCCTCAGGTGGCAAGGGCGCTGCCTGAACCAATCCGCGCGACTCTGGCGGTTCTGTCGCCTCCTCGTAAGGCTCGGACAGGGGTTGATCCCCAGAAACCGATACGGCTGGCACCTCAACTGATGGCAACTCGTCAACGAAAATTGATCCGCCCGTCAACACCTCAGCTTCCGGGGGGGGCGTGATAAGTACATCCTCCAGCGCAGGCTCCTGCGCTTGAAAAGCCAGAACTTCCTGGGGGTCAGCAGCAACGCTTACCGGCACCAAAGGTTGAACGAGTTGCAGTGAAGCGTCGAAAATCTCTTCACACTGCCCACACCTTACCCAACCTTCAGAAATTCTGAGCTGATCAGGCACGACCTTGAACAAGGTCTGGCAGGCCGGGCAACGTGTAATCAGACTCATTGGAGTGAACTGTCAAACCGCGCCGTAAATCTCTCAGCGGGCGGCTGTCATCAGAATCCAGCCGTCTTCCTGATCAGTGACGACCAACTCGCAATAAGGTCGATAGGCCTCCTTGAGCTCGTCGGCCTGCCGCTCAAGAATGCCCGCGAGGACCAAGGACCCCCCGACGGCTACGCGAGACCACAGTAAGGGGGCCAACACTTTCAGCGGTGTTGCCAGAATATTGGCAAGCACCGTCTGGTAAACACCCGTCGCATCATCCGGGAACCCGGCTTTCAGGCTGACCTGATTGGCCTCAGCATTCAGGGCGGTGGACTGAACCGCAGCCTCATCGATATCAATGGCATCAATGTCGGTTGCGCCATGCTTGGCTGCGCCAATGGCCAGAATGCCTGAACCACAACCGTAATCGAGTACCCGGCCCAAATCACGACTCACAGCCAAACTGTCAGCCCGGCTTGCCCCGGCAATCCAGCGCAAACACATGCGGGTCGTGGGATGCGTCCCCGTGCCAAAGGCCAACCCGGGGTCCAGACGAATGATGATGCGGGCCTGCTCGGGTGGCTCATGCCAGGTCGGCACAATCCAGAATTCAGGCGTGATGTCAACCGGGGTGAACTGCGACTGGGTCAGCCGGACCCAGTCTTGTTCGGGCACTGTCTGCAGAGCCAAAAACTGGCAGTCGCCAAAAAAGTCCTGGGCCTGCAAGAGCGCCAAGGCTTCTTGGGCACCCGACTCGGTCGGAAATAAGGCCAGCACCCGGGAACGCTGCCAGCCGTCTTTGGGCGGCGGCATACCTGGCTCGCCAAACAAGGCCTGCTCGGCATCGGTTTGGGCATCGGCGTCTTCGACGCTGACGCTCAAGGCGTCCAGCGCTTCGAGGGCATCACTCAAGGTTTCAACCCGGTTCTCCGGGCACATCAGGCTCAATTCGAACATATGATCCTAATAAGTCGGAAGTCCGCATGCGTTTGTTTTACGCCACTGCGGCCTATCCCGTCAGTTTCAATTAACGCTTGTGCTGCGCCAACCACTCTTCCAGGTAATGGATGTTGGTGCCACCCGCCATGAACTTCGCATCCACCATCAACTCCCGGTGCAACGCGATGTTGGTATTGATGCCTTCCACCACAGTTTCACCCAGAGCTGTACGCATGCGAGCCAAAGCCTGCTCGCGTGTGTCACCATGCACGATGATCTTGCCGATCATGGAGTCGTAATTCGGAGGCACGAAGTAGTTGGTGTAGATATGGGAGTCCACCCGCACCCCGGGACCACCAGGCGCATGCCACATGGTCACCCGCCCTGGAGAGGGCGTGAACTTGTAGGGGTCTTCTGCATTCACACGACATTCAATGGCATGGCCACGAATTTCGATCTGCCGCTGCGTAAACGGCAGCTTCTCGCCGGCGGCCACCATGATCTGGGTCTTGACGATGTCAACACCGGTGATCATCTCGGTGACTGGATGCTCCACCTGTACGCGGGTATTCATTTCAATGAAATAAAACTCGCCGTCTTCGTACAAAAACTCAAAGGTGCCAGCACCCCTGTAGCCAATTTTCTTGCAGGCGGCCACGCAGCGTTCGCCTACCCGCTCAATGAGCTTGCGGGGTATGCCGGGCGCGGGCGCCTCTTCGATGATTTTCTGATGGCGGCGCTGCATGGAGCAATCACGCTCGCCCAGATAAACCGCATTTTTGAATTTGTCAGCGAGTATCTGAATTTCGATATGCCGCGGATTTTGGAGAAATTTCTCCATGTACACCGCCGGATTGCCAAATGCAGCACCGGCTTCAGCCTTGGTCATCGTGACGGCGTTGATCAACGCCGCCTCCGTGTGGACCACCCGCATACCCCGGCCGCCGCCGCCGCCCGCGGCCTTGATGATGACCGGGTAGCCCACCGACTTGGCAATGCGGCGGATTTGCACCGGATCATCCGGCAACTCGCCCTCCGACCCGGGCAC
>JAUXQA010000252.1 GCA_030683195.1 Rhodoferax sp.
CAAGCTGGGCCAGCCGGTGCTGATTGAAAACCTGGGCGGCGGTTCGGGTGCCATCGCCGCGCAAAAAGTGCTGTCTGCGCCAGCAGATGGCTACTACCTGTTCCAGGGCTCCCCCAATGAGATCGTGCTGGCACCGCTGGCCAACAAAGCCATCAAATACACCAGCGACGAGTTTCAAATGGTCCAGTTCATCGCCGACTCCCCGTTGGCGATCATCGTGCGCAAGGGCCTGGAGGCCAATACCGCCGACGAACTGGTGGCACTGGCCCGCCGGGCGGCCCGGGAAGGCAAGCCACTGAACTACGCCAGCGTTGGCTACGGCTCCTTCTACCATCTGCTGGGTGAAGAGTTGTCCCGCATCGCCAATGCACCCATGCTGCACGTGCCCTACAAAGGGGGTGCTGACATCACCAAGGATTTGGTTGGGGGCGAGATTGACATCTTCATCACGCCCTATGGCAAGCCGCATGTGGCGATGGCACAGCAGGGCCGCTTCAAGTTCATTGCCGCGTTGTCGCCTGCCCGCCAACCCGGCATCCCGAACGTGCAGTCGGTGGACGAAGGTATTGCCCTCAAAGGTTTTCACCAGTCCATCTGGACCGGCTATTTCGTGAAAAAAGGCACGCCAGCCCCAGTGGTGGCAGCATTGCACAAGGCGGTGAGTGAGACCCTGGGCGACGAAAAAGTTCGCGCCACGCTGACTGCGCAGGGCCTGGATACGCCCGCGCCTGTGTCGCTGGTGGAGGCCGAGAAGACGTTTGCAGCCGGCACAAGGAAGTTTCAGGCCATTGCCAAAGCGGCAGGACTCAAGGCGCAATAGACATGCTGCAAGCCCTGCAACCCCTTGCCGCGGAGTTTGTTGCGCTGCGGCGTGACTTGCACCGCCACCCGGAACTCGGACTGAAAGAATTTCGCACCTCCGACCTCGCCGCCGAGCGGCTGAGTGCCTGGGGCTACAGCGTGCACCGGGGCCTGGCAGGCACGGGCCTGGTGGCTCAACTGGTCCGTGGCACCGGGACAAAACGCCTGGGTCTGCGCGCCGACATGGACGCCCTGCCTATCCTGGAGGAAAACACGTTTGCGCACGCCAGTTGCCATGAGGGCGTCATGCACGCGTGCGGACATGACGGGCACACCGCCATGCTGCTGGCCGCAGCAAAACACATTGCCCAAAGTGTGGCGTTTTCCGGCACCTTGAACCTGATTTTTCAACCCGCAGAGGAGCACCCGGGCGGCGCAAAAATCATGATTGAAGAAGGCCTGTTCGACCGCTTCCCTTGCGACGCCATATTCGCAATGCACAACATGCCGGGTCACCCGGTGGGGCACCTGGTGTTTCGCGAGGGCGCAGCCATGGCCTCCAGCGACGATGTCACCATCACCATCACCGGGCAAGGCGGCCATGGCGCCATGCCGCACAAGGCACAGGACGTGGTGGTAGCCGCCAGTGCCATTGTCATGGCGCTGCAAACCGTGGTATCGCGCAACGTCGATCCACTGCAGACGGCCGTGGTGACAGTAGGCGCCTTTCATGCAGGCCAGGCTAACAACGTGTTACCTGCCAGCGCCCGGCTGGAATTGAGTGTGCGGGCGCTTGACCGCGACGTGCGCAACCTGCTGGAGCAACGCATCCGTGCGCTGGTCACGGCGCAGGCCGAGAGTTTTGGTGTGCAGGTGCACATCGATTACCGGCGCGACTACCCTGTGCTGATTAACACACCCGCCGAGACAGAAATCGCCCGCCAGGTTGGCTTGGCGTTGGTCGGCCCCGAGCAGGTCACGCTGCAAGGCGATGCCTTGACCGGGAGCGAAGACTTCGCCTCCATGCTGGAACACTGCCCCGGCAGCTACGTGCTGATTGGCAACGGCGCGGGTGAGGGTTCTTGCATGGTGCACAACCCCGGCTACGACTTCAATGACGCCATCCTCCCCACCGGCGCCGCCTTTTGGTCGCTGCTGGTGCAGCGCACCCTGCGCGACTGAACCCCACAACCGCCGGCCTCAGCTGGCACAGGAGAAACCCATGACCCAAGCACTCTGGCGCCTGAGCGCCACCGATCTGGCCGACCAAATTCACCGAGGGGATGTGTCGGCACTGGAGGCCACGCAAAGCATTCTGGCGCGCATTGACGACGTCAACCCGCGCATCAATGCATTGGTCGATCTCATGCATGACGAAGCGCTGGCAGCCGCCGCTGCCGCCGACAAGGCACTGGCACAGGGACTTTGTGTGGGGCCGCTGCACGGCGTACCCATCAGCATCAAGGTCAATGTTGACACCGCAGGCCGCGCCACCACCGATGGTGTGGTGGCCGCCAAAGACAACATCGCCACGAGCGACTCGCCGCTGGTGGCCAGCCTGCGCGCCGCTGGGGCGGTGATCGTCGGGCGCAACAACACGCCAGCGTTCTCGCTGCGCTGGTTCACCGACAACGACTTGCATGGCCGCACGCTCAATCCGTTTGATGCAAGCGTCACACCCGGCGGCTCCAGCGGGGGCGCTGCAGCGGCTGTGGCGATGGGCATGGGTGCCATCGCGCACGGCAACGATTACGGCGGCTCCATTCGTTATCCGGCCTGGGCCTGCGGGGTGGTCGGCCTGCGCACCACGACAGGTCGCGTGCCGTCCTATAAAGCCAGCGCGCCGAACCGCATCATCACCAACCAGCTGATGTCGGTACAGGGGCCGTTGACCCGCACCATAGCTGACGCTCGCCTGGCGTTGCAGGTCATGGCCCGGGGCTCACCGCTGGACCCCAACTGGGTGCCGGCACCGTTGGATTTCGCCGACACCCAGCACCCGCTCAGGGTGGCCGTGTTCAAGCGCCACGCCGCCTACGACGTGGATCCGACGGTCACTGCGGCTGTTGAGCAAGCGGCACAATGGTTGGCTGCGGCGGGTTGCGAGATTGAAGAAGTCGAACCGCCCCACTTTGAAGAAGGCGCTTTCCTGTGGCGCCAAATGGTCATGGACGACATGCGCCGGGGCGGGCAACCGGCCATGGAGGCCATGGCCGACGCCGGCACCCAATCTGCGCTGCGAGGCTACATGGACGGCGTCAATGCACTGGACCGAGACCAGACGTTGGACATGCAAATGCGCCGCTTCAATATTTGCCGTGACTGGGCGGTGTTCTTCGAGCAGTACCCGGTGTTGCTCATGCCCAACTCGTGGCAGCGACAGTTTCCGATAGACGCCGACAAAGGCGGTCCTGATCAGGTACACCAGTTGCTCGCTGCCCAGGCGCCGCTGTTGGGCACCGCGATGATGGGCCTGCCCGGCCTGTCGGTGCCGACCGGCGTGGTCAATGGCCTGCCCGTGGGTGTTCAACTTGTCACTGGCCGCTTCCGGGAAGACCTGGCGTTGCGGGCTGGCGAAATGATTGAACAGGCGGCCGGATACGCCGTGCTGGACCACTTGGCTCCGCTTTGAATACGTGGCGCATCAGGCAGGTGGGCGGCACTAATTGCTATTTATTTTGACTAAGTATCCGAATGGATACGCCGGCTACAGCCACGTTTCTTCAAAAAAGGCATCTTTTTACAGCCCTGCGACCGCAAATCGGGTTCCAGCGGCCTTGATGCCCCACAGCAGCTCCACAATGGCAGGGTTGTTCAGCAGGGGCTCTCCCCCCAATACCAGCCAGTAGCCGGCACCGTCCACCCAAAACGGCACGAAGGAATAGCTGGGCAAAAGCATTTCAGGGTCGGTGTGAAAAGACACGTAGCGGGAGGCCCCGCGCCAGCCCCGGCGGGCTTGGCGGGCAGCAAAGTCCGCGTAATCGGCGGCGGCGGCGCTCAAGGTCTCGGCTTCATCCTGATCCACGCCGGTGCGGCCCAGGCAAAACCCCCCCTCTGAGGCCAGCATGGCGCGGCGCTCGCCCGAGAGCGACGCAATTACATGCTGCAGAAAATCGTCCAACCGGGCGTCCGGCCGGGGCAAAGCGCGGCTCATGGCTTGAACCCAGCCCGCTTTGAGTGCCTGGGCCAGCACGGCGGGCGCTAGAGGGGTCTTCTCAGCCCAGGCTGACGCGTCCAGCGCGCGCTCGCCGGATAACAAGGCCTGCAAGGCCACGGCAGTCTCATCGGGTTCTTTGTCGGCGAACGCGGCCAGCACGCCGGCGGGCGTCAACATGAACCATTGGGCAGTTTCAGGAGTCATGGCAGGAGTGGGTCAAATGAAGGAAAACCGCTACCGCAACGGGGCAGCAGCCCTTTTGTCCAGCGTGGCGGCAACGAGATTCCAGAGAAAAACATCCAGATCCTGCGGCGGCATACCCAAGCGCTGCGCGCGTTCTTCGGCTTGGGCATCGTCCAGGGTGCGGACCGTCACAGCCGAGGCCATTGCATCACTCTCGCACAGCCGGTAAATCACCTGCAAGGGCGTGTTGGTGGCGACCCAGCCGTTGGCGGGGTGAATGATCAGGGAGTTCTGGACCGTGAAGCGCGCTTCAAACGCATCTGCCTGGCTCAACCTCTCCGAGAGAACCAGCAAAAACGCATGGGGCGTTTTTTCAGGCAATGTGGCCAGGCGCGCCTGAAACTCGGCGGCGCTCAAGCCGGGTGGCTCATCGGTGGGTTCTGTTCTAGCGGGTTCAGCTTGGGGCGACGCGGCCTTGGTGAGGTCGACTTTGACGGGTTTCAGGACGGCACGGGCCGGCACTGTGGCGGGAGCCGACTGAGCCGCAACTGGACGCATCACTGGACGTACCACAGCTGATACCACAGGGACAACTGGCGTCGCGCGCACGGCAGCGGCAGCCCGCTCCAGCGCCTCGCGCATGGCTTGTGTGCCGTATGGCTTGGCCAGCCAGACCCGTGAGGCGCTGACGGGGCGCTTCTGCAGCACAGACCAGCTGCGGTCATGGGCCGACACCAGCAGCACGGCAGGTGTGTCTTGCAGCCAGTCCAACAGTTGTGCCTCGGCCGCCTCGGACCAGTGCGCCCAACCAAATGCAGCCATGTCGATCACCAGTACATCCGAGGGAGGGCGTGCGGCTTGCGCATCGGGCGCCACGCTTTGCCATGTCCAGCTTTTAAAGCTGCGGTCCAGAAAAAAACCCAACGCGGCCTCTTCCCGCGTGGATAGACCCGCCATCAGCAGCTTCATCCGGCCACCTGTGGCTGCTCAAGCTGGCGGCTCACCAGATCCCAGCCGGGCGGCAAAGAGTCCCCCGTTTGCAACAAGGCTCGGCGTGCCAGCATGAAAGCCAGGTTGTCGTGGCAGGTCACACAATGGTGCAGAAAAGCCTGTTGCGCCGGCACATCCTGCTCATCCACTGCACGCAGGACCTCGGCGGCCAGCGCGCGCGAATCATCCGGGCTGCTACGCCGGGCCCGGATGGAGATGTCGGCCGAAGGCCGCGCCAGCACACTCCAGCGCGTGGCCAGTGCCGAGACCTGAGGCAGTTGCGCCTGAGTCACCTGGGTCTCAAACCAGCGTGCAATGTGCGCTGGCAATCGCTCCCCCGCCAGCTGCAGTGCCATGCGCTTGAGCGATGACTCGGCGGCATCAAACGACACAAAAATATCGGCCAGTGCGCCCTGTACGGGCTCCGTCCCGGGCAACTCCAGCGCAGCATTCAGGCGGGCCAAATGCACCGGCACGCTGGTCGGGTTGTGAAGCAACCGGCGCGCGTACCGACGCAGCGCCAAGCGCGCCAGCCAGGTGGGTGACTGCATTTCATTCATCCGCGGGCACCGTCAGTCCAGCAAGGTGTCCATCAAATCGATCATGAACTCGGCCTCTTCCTGACTCAAAGGCTCAAAGCCGCCCGGCAGACCCAGGGCCTCCAGCACATCGGCATCGCCCGACGTCTGGCCCAAGCCCAGCAGTGCCTTCTCGATCGCTGGCAGTTCAGTCGCTATCCGTGGGTGAGCGAGCAGCACGTGCGAAATGTCGCTGATGGCACTCTCCACCAGCACCCGCAACTGGCTGCGGGTCATACGGCTCAAGGAAGAAAACGCGTCAGCCAGAAAGAACGACGCCTGCACCTCGCCCTTGATGGCCAGACGCGCGGCTGCCTGGTAGCTGTCCACCGGCTGCCACTGAATGGTGTCCTCGGTCAGATCCGCAGGCTCCAGCAGGCGCAGGCCAATGAGTTTGACGTCCTTGTTCTCGGTGAGGGCGATTCGGCATCCGGGCTTCAGGTCTTCCACGCCCATCAGGCCCGACTCAGCGCCTGTGGCAATGACCATTTCGTCATAGTGTTTGGCCGGTCGGGCAAACGGAATGTAGCCCCGCGTGCGAATCATGTCGGCTGCATCAAACGGGTTGGCGTAGACCAGATCGGCCTTGTCGTCTGCCAGGAGTTGCGCCTGCTCGTGTGCGTTGACCGGCGTCAACAAATGCAAGCCGATGCCCGAGCGGCGCTGCAACGCGGTGTTGAGCATGTGCCAGCCCGCAAAACGCTCGGGCGCAAAGTCTGGGGCAATCAAAAAATTAAGCGTCATGATGCAGCCTCCTCGGCCAGCCACTGCTGGTACACCGGCAGCAGCTCATTAATGCGGGTGCGTGACGGTTTGCGGCGCACCGAGGTAAAGCCCACGATCACGCCGTGGCGGATGTTGGGCACTGCCGTGGCGTAAACCCAGTAATAGGCGCCGTCCTTGCGTAAATTTTTCACATAACCGTGCCATTTTTGGCCCGCAGCCACGGTGTCCCACAAGCCCTTGAAGGCCAGTTTGGGCATGTCGGGGTGACGCAGAATGTGGTGCGGTGCGCCAATGAGTTCCTCCCGCAGATAGCCACTCATTTCCACAAACGCATCGTTGGCATGGGTAATCAGGCCGCTCAAATCCGTGCGCGAAACAATCAATCGGCCTTGAGGAAACGGCACTTCTTCGTCGGTGGCATACAGCGTGCGGGTAGTCTGGTCGGTGTAAGTGTGCTGCACCTTGCGGGCAGGCAGCGCAGGTGGGAGCATATCGGGCAGTTCCATGTCCGCCTCCGTCAGATCAGTTTGGACAGCGTCTCGGCGGCCCGCTTGATGTCCAGAAAAATCAGACCCAGCTTGGCGTTGGACTTGGCCAGCACGGTGAGCACAGCCTCAGGGCCGGCCGAACTCATGATCACGTATCCCCGCTCACCCTGAATCAAAACCCGCTCCAGAGAACCACGCGCCAGTTCTCGCGCGGTGCGCTCACCCAAAGACAGCAGTGCGGCCGACATGGCGCCCATGCGGTCCTCGTCCATGCCGTGCGGCAGGGCTGAGGCAATCATCAGGCCATCGGTCGAAATCAGGGCCGAAGCCTCAATATCCGCCGTTGAACCGTTGAGGTCTTCCAGCGCCTGCTGGAACATGTCGGTGCGCATCGTCAACTCCTGAGCCAAAAAACAAGCGCTTATTGGACAATGTTGAAGCCCGAGCGGTTTTGACCTGAATCAATCTTTCTCAGAATGATCCAGGCCCAGTCTGCAAGCCCTCAAAAGGACTCACACTGGGTTGGCAGACGCCCGGATCGGAGCCAAACCCGCCACCACATCACCGCACTGGGCACGGTGTCTGAGCGCGTGCTCCATGACCACCAGCGCCAGCATGGCCTCGGCAATGGGCGTGGCCCGAATACCCACGCAGGGGTCGTGCCGGCCTTTGGTAATGACATCAGTAGCGTTGCCGGCCGTGTCAATGGACTCCCGGGGGGTCAGGATGGAGCTGGTCGGCTTGATGGCCATCGACACCTCCAGGTCTTGCCCCGTACTGATGCCACCCAAAACACCGCCCGAGTTGTTGGACATGAAACCTTGCGGAGAGAGCGAGTCCCCATGGGTGGTACCGCGCTGGGCCACACTGGCGAACCCCGCACCAATCTCCACGCCCTTGACGGCATTGATGCCCATCATGGCGTAGGCAATGTCCGCATCCATTTTGTCAAACAGGGGTTCGCCCAAACCCACCGGCACGTTGGAGGCAGACACACGGATACGGGCGCCGCACGAGTCACCACCCTTGCGCAAGGCCTCCATGTAAATCTCCAGCGCAGAGACATCGGCCACCGGGGCAAAAAACGGGTTGGTGTGGCAGTAGTCCCACGACTCAAACCCAATGGCCTGTTCTCCAATCTGGGTCATGCAGCCCCGGAAGACCGTGCCGTATTTCTCGAACAACCATTTTTTGGCTATCGCACCGGCAGCCACCATGGGTGCGGTTAACCGGGCCGACGATCGACCGCCGCCACGGGGGTCCCGAATGCCGTATTTCTGGAAGTAGGTGTAGTCCGCGTGGCCGGGACGAAAGGTCTGCAGGATGTTGCCGTAATCCTTGCTGCGCTGATCGGTGTTCTTGATCAACAGGCAAATCGGGGTACCAGTGGTTTTGCCCTCGTACACGCCCGATAAGACTTCCACGGCGTCAGGCTCGTTGCGTTGCGTGACGAACTTGGAGGTGCCTGGACGCCTGCGATCCAGATCCGTCTGAATGTCCGCCTCGCACAGGCTCATGCCCGGCGGGCAGCCGTCAATCACGCAGCCAATGGCCGGACCGTGGGATTCACCAAAGTTGGTGACTGCGAATAGATTTCCAAAAGTGTTACCGCTCATGGATCAAGATTATCCCAGAGCGGCACGCTTGAACCCGCCGACCGGTTGCGCTTCAGGGCGTCGGCGCGGCTTCTTCGCCTTCCGGCCAATCACGAATGTAGGCCTTGAGCATCTTGTTCTCGAAATTCTGGCTGTCCACCACGGTCTTGGCCACGTCGTAAAAACTGATCACGCCCATGAGCATGCTGTTGTTCATGACCGGCATGTAGCGCGCATGGCGCTCCAGCATCATGTGGCGCACCTGGTCCATTTCGGTTTCCATGGTGCAAATTAAAGGGCCCGAATCCATGGCGCGGTAGACCGATGTGGTGCCAAAAGATCCGCCGTTTTTCACGGCCGCCTGAATCACCTCACGAAAGGTGAGCATGCCCACCACCCGTCCATGAGAAATCACGACGAGAGAGCCGATGTCTTTCTCGGCCATCAGCTTGGCTGCATCGGCCAGCGTGTCTTCAGGGGTAATGGTAAAGAGCGTGCCGCCCTTGACACGCAAAATATCGCTGACTTTCATAGTGTTCCTATTGAGGGCTGAATGCCCGACCAGACTTGAAATATAGCCCACAATAAGCTGCTAGATGCCCCCCAAATCACCAAGGAGACCCCTGTCCGGCTACTCAGACCCTGGTTTTGACACCCTGGCCCTGCACGCAGGTGCCGCGCCCGACCCCGCCACCGGCGCGCGCGCCGTGCCGATTCACCTCACCACCTCGTTCGTATTTGAGTCCAGCGACCACGCTGCAGCCCTGTTCAACCTGGAGCGCGCCGGCCATGTGTACTCACGGATCAGCAACCCGACCAACGCGGTGCTGGAGCAGCGCGTGTCGGCGCTTGAAGGCGGCATCGGTGCTGTCAGCACGGCCAGCGGGCAAGCGGCCCTGCACCTGAGCATTGCCACGCTCATGGGGGCTGGCTCCCACGTCGTGGCGAGCACC
>JAUXQA010000253.1 GCA_030683195.1 Rhodoferax sp.
CGTGTTCTTGTGCGTGGCGCCGCTGTTTCACATGCTGGGCATGCAAAACGGCATGAACATGCCGCTCACGCTGGGGGCGACCGTGGTCATGATGCCGCGCTGGAACCCCGGTGTGGCAGTGCGCCTGATTGAGCGGCACCGCGTCACGGCCTGGACGGCACCCCCTGCCATGGTGATTGATTTCTTCGCGCAGCCCGAAGCCCTGACGCGTGACCTCTCCAGTCTGTGCCTGTTGTCGGGTGGTGGTGCGGCCATGCCCGAGGCCGTGTCTACCATGCTGACCGAGCGTTTTGGCCTGAGTTACAACGAGGCCTATGGCTTGTCCGAGACGGCGGCCTTTTTGCACGCCAGTCCGCTGGCGCGTGGCAAGCGCCAATGCCTGGGCATGCCTACGCAGGGCGTGGACTCCCGCATCGTGGATCCCGACACTTTGGTGGAACTCCCGCAGGGTGAAGTGGGTGAGCTGGTGACCCGGGGCAGGCAGGTGATGACGGGTTACTGGCGCAACGAGCAGGCCGACCGGAGCGCCTTCATTGAGCTGGGTGGCCAGCGATTTCTTCGCACCGGTGATCTGGCGTATGTGGATGAGGACGGCTACTTCTTCATGCGCGACCGGCTCAAACGCATGATCAATGCCTCAGGCTTCAAGGTTTGGCCGGCCGAGGTGGAGAGCGCCATGTACGAGCACCCTGCCATTTTTGAAGCCTGTGTGATCGGTGTGGCGGACACCTACCGCGGTGAGACGGTCAAGGCCCTGGTGGTGGTCAAGCCTGATCAGCGTGGCCGGGTGAGCGAACAGGACATCATCGATTGGGGCCGTCAGCGCATGGCCGTCTACAAGGCGCCGCGCATCGTTGAATTCCTCGACAGTTTGCCCAAGTCCGGCACTGGAAAAATCCTGTGGCGTGAACTGCAGGACGCTGAAAACAAGCCCGTGGTTCCCCACGACTAACTCCCCTCACATTCTTAGTCAGGATGCATATGGATATCAATGATTTCAAAGGCAAGGCCGTCTTCGTGGCCGGTGGTAGCAGTGGCATCAACCTGGGCATTGCCAAAGCCTTTGCCGCCAGCGGCGCCCATGTGGCCATTGTGAGCCGATCGCCGGAGCGGGTGGCCGGTGCCGTTGCCGAGTTGCGGGCGCTGGCTGCGCCCGGTGCCCGCATCGAGGGCTACAACGCCGACGTGCGTGACGCCGACGCCATTGCCGCCGTGCTGGCGCAGGCGCATGCCAAGCTGGGCGACTTTGATGTGCTGGTGTCGGGCGCTGCGGGCAACTTTGTGGCGCCCGCGCTGGGCATGTCGGCTAAGGGATTTCGCACCGTGATTGACATTGATCTCAATGGCACGTTTCACGTGTTGCGTGGCGCGCATGCGTTTTTGCGCAAGCCGGGCGCCAGTGTCATCAGCATCTCGGCCCCGCAGGCCTACAACCCCACCATGTACCAGGCCCATGTGTGCGCGGCCAAGGCCGGCGTGGACATGCTCACCCGCGTGCTGGCGATGGAGTGGGGCCCGGAGGGCATCCGCGTCAACTCCATCGTGCCCGGCCCGATTGGTGACACCGAGGGCGTGCGCCGGTTGGCGCCCACGCCTGAGGCCCTGAGCCGCATGTCGGCGTCCATCCCCCTCAAGCGCATGGGCACCACCCAGGAGATTGCCGACATGGCGCTGTTCCTCAGTTCGCGCCATGCCCAGTTTGTGACGGGCGCGGTGATCCCGGTGGATGGCGGCAGCTCGCTCGGTGGCGGACGCGATCTGGGCGCTGCGCTGGGGGGCACTTGAAGGCGTGACGCCTTCAAGCGCCGCAAAGGAAATTGAGCGTTCGGATTTATTGAAGCCCCGATTCACCAATGACAGATTGCACAGATCGCCTGCGCGCGTGAGGATCACACCGCAGACACGCAGCCGGCCTGATCCATGTGCCAGGCCAATTGCTGAAACTTAAAAAATGAATGACACCATGAATGAATTTAAAACCATCCACTTTACGGTAGTGAACCAGGTGGCCACGCTCACCTTGGACAACCCGACCAAGCGCAACGCGCTGGACCCAGCCATGCGGGTGGAGGTGGCTCAGGTGGTCGCGCGCCTTCGCGGTGACCGCAGTATTCGCGCCTTCATCCTCACCGGCGCCGGCGGACACTTTTGTTCTGGAGGCGACTTGCGCAACATTGCCACCGTGGGGTTGGATAACGAAGGCTGGCGCAACCGCCTGCAAGACCTGCACCTGTGGCTGCAAGACCTGCTCACGCTGCATTGCCCGGTGATTGCGGCTGTGGACGGCGCCGCTGCGGGCGCGGGCTTCAGCCTGGCGCTGGTGGCCGACTTCATTCTGGCCACACCGCGGGCGCGTTTTTGCATGTCCTTTCTGAAGGTGGGCCTGGTGCCAGACGTGGGGGCGTTTTACACGCTGCCGCGCATCGTGGGTGTGCAGCGCGCCAAGGAGCTGATGCTGTCCGCCCGTGACGTTGAGGGGCCTGAGGCCCTGCAACTCGGTTTGGTGATGGAGCTGCACGCACCCGAAGATTTGATGGCCCGCGCCCAGGCGCTGGCCGCCAGTTTTGTGAACGCCTCGCCTACGGCGGTGAGCCTGGTCAAGCGCGCCATGGCGGGCTGGGGTGCTGACTTGCCCGCACTGCTGGAGCTGGAGGCCAACGCGCAGGCGCTGGCGGTGGGTACCGCCGAGCATCGCACGGCCGTCAAGCGCTTTCTTGACAAGGAGCCGGCACTGTTTCAGTGGCCGGCCCACAAGCCTTGATCCCCTGACTCACGCCGGCGACCCTACCCATTTTTTCAAACCAAAATTTCAAATCAAGAGGAGTTTTCATGAGCAACAACACCCACATGGTCAAAGATAAAGTTGTCGTGGTGACCGGCGCCGGCGGCGGCATTGGCCGCGACATCGCTCTGGCCATGGCGCGCGAAGGCGCCAAAGTCGTGGTCAATGACATTGGCGCGTCGGTGTCCGGCGAAGGCAATGACGCCGGCCCCGCGCAGGCCGTGGTCAACGAAATCAAGGCAATGGGGGGCGAGGCCGTGGCCAACACCGACAGCGTGTCGGAAGCAGCCAGCGCCGGACGCATCATCCAGACCGCGATTGACACCTTTGGCCGCATTGATGTGGTGGTCAACAACGCCGGCATTTTG
>JAUXQA010000392.1 GCA_030683195.1 Rhodoferax sp.
GGCCCCTGCCAACAAGGAGGCCATGTCCAATGAGAGCACCCGTTTTCCCTTGAGAGAATCCGGCACCTCGCCCGCCACAATGCGCTGCGCCAAGCCCTCCACAATGGCGGTCTTGCCAACGCCGGGCTCACCAATGAGCACCGGGTTGTTTTTGGTTCGGCGCTGCAGCACCTGAATGGCGCGGCGGATTTCATCATCCCGACCAATCACCGGATCCAGCTTGCCCATGCGCGCGCGCTCGGTGAGGTCAACACAGTATTTCTTGAGGGACTCGCGCTGGTCTTCGGCGTCGGCACTGTCCACGTTTTGCCCTCCGCGAACAGCATCAATGGCGGTCTCCAGTGACTTGCGGGTCAGGCCGTTTTCTTTGACGATGCGCCCAATGTCCTGCTTGCTGTCGGTCAGTGCCAACAAAAACAATTCACCGGCAACAAACTGGTCACCGCGCTTGATGGACTCTTTTTCGGCGGCTTGGAGCAAGCTGACCATGTCACGCCCGATCTGCACCTGCTCGTGGCCCTGCACTTGAGGCAGCTTTTTCATGGCTGTGTCTGCGGCAGCAGTCAGCCCCGCCACATTCACCCCGGCGCGTTGCAGCAGGGCCTTGGGGCCATCTTCCTGGCGCAGCATGGCCAGCAAAACATGGGCAGGTTCGATGTATTGGTTGTCGTTGCCGAGGGCCAGCGTTTGGGCTTCACCCAGAGCTTCCTGAAACTTGGTGGTGAGTTTTTCGATGCGCATAACACTCCTTTGAATTCCCTTGCAGTTTGATGCTGTTCGGGGATTTTCAAGGGTGTGGTGCTGTCCAGGGTCTGACATTCATCAAGTCAGGCTCGCTAAGCACCACCGTTTGGGTCACTATCCGTTGCTTGACACAATGCCCCATTTGGCCAGGGCGGCGTCGTCAGTCACCCGGGCATCGACCCAGCGCGCACCATCGGGCATTTGCTCTTTTTTCCAGAAGGGAGCCTGGGTTTTGAGGTAATCCATCAAGAATTCACAGGCCTGAAAACTCTCGCCCCGGTGGGCTGAAGTGACGGCCACCAGCACAATCTGGTCCAGCGGTTGCAGCAAACCAATGCGGTGAATGACGCGCGCCCCGAAAATATCAAAACGCTGGTGCGCCTGGTCGATCATGGCCTCAATCGACTTTTCGGTCATGCCGGGGTAGTGCTCCAGCTCCAGGCTACTGATGCTCCCCGGCGTGCCGGCTGTGCGGTCACGCACCGTGCCGACAAAACTGCAGACGGCACCAACTCGGGCGTCTTGCGCACGCAGGGCGGCAATCTGGGCCGTGAGGTCAAAGTCTTCGGACTGAATCCAGACCCGGGGCGCCAAGGGCAATGGGGTTGGCATGGCGTTATCCCCCGGTGACTGGTGGAAAGAATGCCACTTCGGCCCCCTCCACCAAGGCCGCAGATTCATCGCACATGATTTGATTGAGGGCCATGCGCACCGCACGGCCCCGAGCCAGGGCTTCAGCGCGCGCGCCACCCAGCGCAATCAACTCATCGCGCAATCCACCGAGCGTCGCCGCTTGGGTGTCCAGCACCTGGGTGGACACGCCTACAAGCTCCCGAATGGAGGCGAAATACTTGACGTTGAGCTTCATCCCAATACCCCTGACAACGGAATAAATTGCACGACATCGCCGGGGTTGATGGTCTGGCCCGGCGGGTTGTCCACCAAGCCATCTGCCCACACGGCGGACGTCAGGACCCCCGAGCTTTGGTTGTCAAACAAATCCAGCCCACCCGCCGCATTGCGTCGCACCCGCAAGAATTCACGTCGTTTATCGGCTCTAGCCCAGGTGAAATCCGCCCTGATAGCTACTGATTCAGGAGCGGTGTCGGTCACGCCTTGCAATTTCAATAAAAACGGTCGAACCAAAAGCAGAAAAGTCACAAAGCTGGACACCGGGTTCCCCGGCAAACCAATAAAGTGCGCCTCGCCCACCCGGCCGTATGCAAACGGCTTGCCTGGCTTGATGGCAATTTGCCACAAATCGAGGCGACCCAGGGACTGAACAGCTGGCTTGATATGATCTTCTTCCCCCACTGACACACCACCGCTCGTCAGAATCAGATCGTGGGAGCGGGCAGCATTGTGAAGAGCATCCACGGTGGCCTCAAATTGATCCGGCACGATGCCCAGGTCAGTCACCTCGCAGCCCAGGCGCATCAACAAGGCGCGCAAAAAGAAACGGTTGGAGTTGTAAATCGCGCCGGGGCGCATGTGCTCAGGAGCCACATCACCAGGCATCACCAACTCATCCCCGGTTGAGAACAGGGCCACTTTGGGGCGACGTACCACGGGCAGAAAGGGCAGCCCGATGCTGGCGGCCAAGCCGAGGGATGCTGGTGTCAAAAGAGCCCCTTGGGGGAGCACCACAGCCCCCAGTGCCACGTCTTCCCCGGCGCGCCGTATCCACTGGCCCGGCGCGGGAGCGACCTTAACCTGCACGCCAACGTTTGGCACATCAACGCAGTCTTCCTGCATCACCACGGCGTCCGCTCCAACGGGTATTGGTGCGCCGGTAAAGATACGGGCCACGCTCATGGGCGCAAGGGGCACCCCGGACGTGCCAGCGGCAATCCGTTGGCTTACAGGCAGCGCAGCACCCGTGGCCTGAACTTCCATGACGTCAGCGCATCGCACCGCGTAGCCATCCATCGAGCTGTTGTCCTGCGGCGGCACGTGCAAGGCGGACACCAAGTCTTGGGCCAGCACCCGACCATCGGTGTCAAAGGTGGAAACTGTCTCCACCTCACTCAAGGCCTGAGCAAATTCGAGCAGTTCAGCCAGCGCGTTATTCAGCGACTTGAGTGGTTTTTGGGGAGGGCGTGGTGCGTTCATGCATAAATCTCCGAGCGGTAGTCGAACCGGTCACCATGGGCGGTCAACCAGGACACGACCGAGTCAGGATCATTGAGGTCCAGCACATCAAGGCCGGTCGCCTGGGGCAACTGCCCGGGTGAGTCAGTCGCAATGGCCACGATGAAGTCGTCATCCATATAACGCGCCGGCTTGTGGGACTCGGCACGCCAGACCTCGATCTTGAGCAAATCAGACTCTTTGAAGCCCTCGACCAACACCCAATCAACGCCATCGTACAACTCGGAAATCAACTGATGCACCGTCAATTGTGCAGGCTGTTCAAACTCCCGGATCAAGGCGAGGCGCTTATCCGAGGCAACCACCACTTCAAAAGCACCCGCCTCCCGGTGCCGGTAAGTGTCTTTGCCGACATGGTCAATATCAAAACGATGGTGGGCGTGCTTGACGACCGAAACGCGCATTCCCTGCAGCCGGAAAATGGGAATCAGCTGCTCCACCAACATGGTCTTGCCTGAGCAGGAATACCCGGCAAAGCCCACCACTTTCATGCGCAATGCTGCGCAATATACGTTTTCACGGCCTGCGCATCCGCCGCCATGCGGATCACCCGCTTGGGCAAGGCCTCGATACCTTCAAACTTGGGCGGACGATTGGGCTCCTGGCCCAGCGCTTCCACAATCGTTGCTGCAAATTTGATGGGCAAGGCAGTTTCCATGACAATCATTGGCACGCCTGTTTGCAGGTGCTCATGCGCCACCTTGACGCCGTCGGCCGTATGGGTGTCCACGATCACGCCATGTCGCTCAAACGTGTCCTTGATCGTCGCAAGGCGGTCCGCATGGGTACTTTTGCCACTCGCAAAGCCATAGCGTGCTGCCGCTTCACCAAAAGCCGGGTCGGTGCTCAGGTCAAAGCAGCCATCACGGCTCAAAGTGTCCGAGAACAAGGCTTTGACACGCGCGCCATCGCGCCCCAACAGGTCAAACACAAAGCGCTCAAAGTTGGAGGCTTTGGAAATATCCATGGAAGGGCTGGATGTTTCATGGGTGTCCGCACTGCTGCGCACGCGGTAGACGCCGGTGCGCAAGAACTCATCAAGCACATCGTTCTCATTGGTGGCAACCACCAATTTTCTGATCGGCAAGCCCATCATGCGGGCCACATGGCCAGCGCAAACGTTGCCGAAATTACCACTGGGCACCGTAAAACTGACCTTCTGGCTGTTATCAGTGGTCGCCTGAATGTAACCGGCAAAGTAGTACACCACCTGAGCGAGCAGGCGCGCCCAGTTGATGGAGTTGACCGTACCAATCTTGTATTTGCGC
>JAUXQA010000269.1 GCA_030683195.1 Rhodoferax sp.
GGCTCGTAGTGCGCTTGGTAACTCATGATGTAGCTCTTCAGACGGCCTTCCTGCGGCGCCCGCCGATCTGCCGGGCCGGCATCCAGGCCTTCCACTGCGGCGAGCAGGCACTCACGCAAACGAGCGGATGTATACCCCTCCAGCAGTTGAGCCGTCAACGAGGTCGTGATCGCGAGTTTGCGCGGCAAATTGGAGGGAATCTGTGCGAACTGGGCCTCCAATGCATCGGGTCGAGCGAGCATGCCAACCACGGCCGAAAGTATTGGCGACAACTCGGATGCATGGGCAAATGTCGCGGCGGTAACCACTTTGTCCGCCTCGTCAAGTAAAACGCCAAGCAACATCATGCGCGCGCCCAACGTGAGGGTTCGGTACTGCAAGATGCCAATAATGACAGCGCGAAAGTCATTCAAAACCGCGATTTGCCCAGGATCCCCGTCGCCCTGCATCGGAAACCGGTAGGACGTGAACGACCCATCGTCCACCGCCATATCTCGCGCCAGCATCTTGAATTGAATAGGCTCCGGATTCAGCAAAATAAGGCGCGCCGCCTCAGGGCAAGAAATGCCCAAGGCATGCTCACGCTGAGCACCAAATTGATTGATGTAACGCGGGTACAGCTTGCACGTGGTGCTGAGCGCTTGCGCACCCAGGCTTTTCTGAATCGCGCAGAGCTTGTCCTCTTGCTGAAAGTGGCATGCGCCGTCCGGCTTCATGGCCAGAAAACCAAAGTTGTTGCCCGCACTGGGAGCCGGGTTTTTGTTGAGCGCCAGCCGGAACATAGGCGCAAGGTCTGGGTGCGTATGGTCGTGGTACTTGTCATACGTCGCGCTGTCGATGCTAACCGTCCAGCCACGGCAACAAGTGTCTTCGCACTCCGCGCCAATGCAGCTGAAGCCGGCGTAATAGCTGGGTACGCTGATGTTTTCCATGTTCGTTTATTCCGTGCTTGTTGTGATTGGCTTCCTGGGGAGGTTGAGATGGACACTTCATTGTGCAACACGTCTCTTGTAAGACTTTCCCCTACAAACCCTCGCCCCAACACTGACACGCCGAACAGGCAAATGCGGATTCAAGTTCTCGGGTGAGCGGTTCAGAATCGGTTCCATGGTGCAAAGCTGGGCAATTGGCCGGCAAACACCACCCAGATAAATAGATAGCTTTTTGGAGCCGACCATGAACGATGACCAACTCACCACCGAAATCCGCGAAGCCAACATGACTTACCTGATGTTGGCCCAAAACGTGATTCGCAAGGACAAGGCCGAGGCGCTGTTTCGTTTGGGGATCTCCGAGGAGTCGGCTACGCTGATTGCTACCCTGTCTCCCGCACAGATCATGAAGATTGCGTCGAGCCCGATGTTGTTGTGCCGGTTTCGGGTGGATGACGACATGGTGTGGAATCTGTTGACCAACCGCACGGTCAACAAGGTGGACAACGATGCCACCACCAAGCTGCATGCCAGCATTTTGATGGCCGGGCGTTTTGCCGAAGCCATGTGATTGGCACGGTTCGTTTTCAAAGTTTTCAGGAGTACCCAGCATGGCCACCGCATCCACCAAGAGCGTTTTGAATGATTCCCGTCAGGTTGAGCGCGCTGTGGCGCTGATTCAACTCGGTGCACGCCTGCAGGTGCTGGAGAGTGAGACTGATTTGTCTTATGAGCGTTTGCTGCGTCTGTACAAAGAGGTGGCGGGCAAGTCACCTTCAAAAGGTCAACTGCCTTTCTCGACCGAGTGGTTTCTGACCTGGCAGCCCAATATCCATGCTTCCTTGTTTCTCAATACCTATGAGTACTTGAGCAAGGTGAGTGAGCTCGACGATATTGATGCGGTCATGAAGGCTTATCGGCTGTACACCGAGCAAATTGCGGCTTGTGGGGTGGAGCCTTTGCTTTCCATCACCAGGGCTTGGCGCCTAGTGAAGTTTGTGGATAACAACATGCTGGGGCGCACCAAGTGCAGCAAGTGCGGAGGGCATTTTGTAACCGAGGCTTATGCCAACGCGCGTCATTTCGAGTGCGGCCTGTGCACACCCCCGGCACGCGCCGGCAAGGGGGCTACCTCGGGCGGGATCTTGCTGCATTGAGCGTGCTTCGAAAGTTAGCAGGTACTCAGCGCTTGGGACTGATGGGGGAATCGTTAACGATTCCCCAAGAGTTTGCAGGCGTCACCGGCGGCTTGCTGGATTCATCAAGCCGCTGAGCGCGTTCAGCGTACCAAAGGGCAAACCCCACGCCACCGATGATGACGGCAACCAAAAGCAAAAGCTTTAGCGCAGTGATCCATATATTCGGTTCCTTTTGCTCCTTCACCATCGACTCCTGAAGATTTGAGTAAACAGTCTGCAATCTGCGAATTACAAGCTTGATGCATCAACTTTCACTATGACGAAAACTGCAGAATGAATGCTGTTTTAACAGTCTTGCGCGACCGGTAGGCTCAATTAAACTATGCGATTATGATTTTTATCAACCTTTGAGGCCGAGGGCCTCGCAGTCACAATACATCTATGTTTGTAATTATTGGTTGGGTTGTGGTGATGTTGTGCGTGTTTGGTGTTTACATCTTTCACGGCGGCAATATTGGGGTCATTCTCACGGCACTGCCATTTGAGATGATCACTATTGGCGGCGCCACGATTGGTGCTTTCATTGCCAATAACCAAATGAAAGTTATCAAGGCCACCATCAAAGGGCTGGGCACCTGCTTCAAGGGTAGCAAATACACCAAAGCCCGGTACATGGATTTACTGGCCTTGATGTTTGACATTTTGCAAAAGGCCAGAAAAGAAGGCCTGATGGCGATTGAGAGCGACGTTGAAGATCCGCACAACTCAGAAATATTCAAAAAACACGGTGATGTAGGTCACGACCACCATGTGGTGGAGTTCATTACGGATTACCTTCGCATGATGGTCTCTGGCAATCTGAATGCTCACGAAATCGAGTCTTTGATGGACAGCGAGATCGACACCCACCACCAGGAAGAACACGCTGCGGTAGCCGCCTTGCAACGTATTGCAGGCGGCTTGCCGGCATTTGGCATCGTTGCTGCGGTGCTGGGGGTGGTGAACACCATGGGCTCGGTGGGCCAAGCACCCGCCATTTTGGGCGGCATGATCGCCTCGGCCCTTGTGGGTACATTTTTGGGAATTTTGCTGGCTTATGCGTTTGCAGAACCTTTGGCGGGTCTGCTGGAGCAAAAGGTTGAGGAAGCCGGCAAAGAGCTGCAGTGCATCAAGACCACCCTGCTGGCCAGCATGCAAGGCTATAACCCGTCCACCGCCATTGAGTTCGGACGCAAGGTGCTGTACTCCACCGAGCGCCCCTCTTTTACCGAGCTGGAAACCTTTGTCAAGAAAAAATAATCCGCGCGGGCTCTGACCATGGCTACCGAAGCTAAAAAGTTACAACCAATCATCATCAAGCGGGTGAAGAAGGGGGGGCACTCAGCTCATGGCGGCGCATGGAAAATCGCTTATGCCGACTTCGTAACCGCCATGATGGCGTTCTTTTTGTTGATGTGGCTGCTGGGTTCAACGTCAGAGGGCGACAAAAAGGGGATTTCAGATTATTTTCAATCCCCGTTAAAGGTCTCATTGATGGGCGGTAGCGGCGCTGGCGCAAGCAACAGCATCATTACCGGCGGGGGGAATGACCTGACGCAACAATCGGGCCAGTCACGACGAGGTGATGGCCAGGATGCCATGTCCAAAAAACAGATGGCGGAGGCCGCGAAGGCGGAGGTCGCCAAACAGGACGCCAAAAACCTGGCGGCCTTGAGCGCCAAAATCAGCGCGCTGATCTCCAGCAATCCGAAGCTCAGCGAGTTCACTTCTCAAATACGACTGGACACAACCCCGGACGGCTTGCAGATACAAATCGTGGACGACCAAAAGCGGCCCATGTTCGACAGCGGCAGCGCCATGGTCAAGCCTTACATGCGTGACATCCTGCGAGAGATCGGCGCAGCCTTGAACGGGGTAGAAAACAAGATCAGTCTGGATGGCCACACTGATCGCTCACCCTACAGCAGTGCAGACCGGGGCTACAGCAACTGGGAACTCTCGTCCGATCGAGCCAATGCATCTCGGCGCGAGTTGGTTGTGGCCGGCATGCCTGATGACAAACTGGCCCGAGTGGTCGGGTTAGCGTCCAGCATTTTGCTGGATGCTGAGAATCCGTTCAGCCCGGCCAATCGCAGAATCAGTATCATTGTCATGACGCGTGAGGCCGAGGAACGGCTCATGGGCACCGGACGCACACCGGTTTCAACGGATCCCAAACCGGCCACCTAGACCTACAGCCTGAAACAACATGATTCCAAACCTATTTGCAACAAATCAAACAAACGCCATTGAAAGGGTGTCCCATGGCAAATGAGCTCCGATTTTTGGTGGTGGACGATTTCTCGACCATGAGGCGAATCGTCCGAAATCTGCTCAAGGAGAGCGGATACACAGAAGCTGATGAGGCCGAAGATGGTGTTGTGGCATTGCAAAAACTGCGCAACAGCAATTTTGACTTTGTCGTCAGCGACATCAATATGCCCAACATGAATGGCTTTCAACTCCTGATGGAAATCAAGAAGGATGAAAAACTCAAACACATTCCTGTTTTGATGGTCACCGCCGAAGCACGGAAAGAAGACATCGTGATGGCTGCGCAACAAGGCGCCGCCGGCTACATTGTCAAACCATTCACCAAAGCCACACTGGAAGACAAAGTGAGCTTGATTCTCACCAAAATGGGGCTGAAGTGAACACCCAACTCAGCCCACACTCCTCCCCGGATCTGCCCTTGGCAAGCGGGTCAGACGTTCACCAATCCATCGGTGTTCTGACCAGGCAGCTGCACGATGCACTGAATGGGCTGGGCTTGACGGACAAAGTCAAGACCTGGGCTGGTGAACTGCCAGATGCAAAAAGCCGGCTATCCTATATTGCAAGACTCACTGGAGACGCTGCAGAAAAGGTGCTGAACCAGGTCGATCAGGCAAAATCTCAGCACGACTTCATTGCTTCAGAAACCCGCCGGATCGCAGCCTTGATTGTCAAAGATCCCGTGGCAGCGGTTGCCAAGGGGCACGTGATGAATTTTCTGACCGATGTGGAAAGCGCGACGCTCAAGGCCGACCAGCATCTGACTGAAATCATGATGGCCCAGGATTTTCATGACCTGACGGGCCAGGTGATTGCCAAGGTTGTCACACTGGCAGCCAACATTGAGGAGCAATTGATCCAACTGCTCATTCAGACAGCTCCTCCTGCTGCCATCGTCAAAGCACCCGTGTTGGAGCACCGCCCCACCCTGTCCGGGCCAGTCGTTGACCCCGAGGGCAATCCGGATGTTGTGACCGGACAGTCTGAAGTAGATGACCTGCTTGCCAGCCTGGGGTTTTAAGGCCGATTGATGTGACGGGTGAAGACCCGTCTTATCCGCCTTTAGTTTGCGCGGTGCCTGATGACAATGAAGAGAACTACACAGTCTCTCTCTCATGGAATCAAGCAGTCAGGATCGCGATTTACCAGCCTCCCAGCAGAAGCTTGACAAAGCACGCGGTGACGGGCAGGTCGCTCGTTCTCGCGACTTGGGCCACTTGGCGGTTTTGGGGAGTGGTGCTCTCAGCATCGCGGCTTTGGCCCCAGAAATGCTTGACCTCCTCAAGAGAAACCTGAGTCAACAACTCGCCTTCACCGCGACAGAACTCGTCAAGCCAGAAACCATGCTTGGCCGAGCGCAAGAGATGGTCGTTGCGGGTCTGATTGGATGCATTATTTTTGCAGCCATTATTGGTGCGGTTGCCATGCTCAGCGCCGTGGGGGCAGGAGGCTGGGTAACCAGTTTAAAACCCATCACACCCGACTTCAGCCGTTTGAATCCTTTGAAAGGCTTGACCCAACTTGTCAGCAAGGACAAACTTACAGACGTTCTGAAAATGAGCTTCATCACCGCCGTACTGTTTGTCGTTGCCACGGTGTATTTGAAGTCGGGTATTTCCGAATTATCCATGCTGGTTTTGCAGCCTTCATCGTCATCCTTGGTACGCCTTGCCGAGTGGCTAAAAGTGGGCATGGGTTTGTTAATGGTTGTGATTTTGTTGGTGGCCATGATCGACGTGCCACTCCAGGCATTTCTGCATGGCTCCAAACTGAAAATGTCGCACCAGGAGGTCAAGGAGGAAGGCAAAGAGGCCAACGGCAATCCACTTATCAAAAACAAACTTCGTCAACGCCAGCGCGAAATTTCACAAGGTGCCAGTGTGGGCGCCGTCCCGAAGGCCGATTTCGTGCTGATGAATCCGACCCACTTTGCTGTTGCCATCAAATACGATGAGAAAACCATGCATGCGCCTCAAGTGGTATCCAAAGGTGCGGATTTGCTGGCGTTCAAAATTCGGGATATCGCCAAGAACAATTCGATTCCAGTGATTCAGTCGCCCATGCTGGCCCGTGCCTTGTATGCGCATGCAGAGATTGACCAGGACATTCCTGCAAGCTTGTATACCGCCGTAGCCCAGGTGCTGGCCTACATCTACCGACTCAAGGCTGCCCTGCGCGGCGACAGCCCGATGCCCGGAGAGCCGCCACAGCCCTTTGTACCACCCGAGCTTGACCCCTTGTCCAAGGTTATCGCCAACACACGAACCTCTTCGCCATGAACTCATCAGTCAAAGCACTGCAAAAATGGTTTGGTGGGAATGCTGCCCTGATTCAGGGCGCAGCAGCGCCCATGCTGGTGGTTGCCATTTTGTCCATGATGGTGTTGCCGCTGCCCACTTGGTTGCTGGATACCTTTTTCACCGTCAACATTGCAGTGTCCTTGATGGTGATGATGGTTGCGGCCTATATGATTCGGCCACTTGATTTTGCGGCGTTCCCCGCTGTGCTTTTGTTAACCACGCTGATGCGTCTGTCACTGAACGTGGCGTCAACCCGGGTTGTTTTGCTGGAAGGTCACACTGGTCCAGGCGCCGCCGGCGCCGTTATTGAAGCTTTTGGCCACTTCCTGATTGGTGGCAACTTCGCGGTGGGCCTGATTGTCTTCGCCATTTTGGTCGTCATCAACTTTGTGGTGGTGACCAAAGGAGCTGAGCGGATTGCCGAGGTGTCCGCTCGTTTCGCTCTTGACGCGATGCCTGGCAAGCAAATGGCTGTCGACGCAGATTTGAATGCGGGTTTGATTGATGAGAAGGAAGCCAAACGCCGTCGCGCCGAGGTATCCGAAGAGGCGGACTTTTTTGGCTCTATGGATGGG
>JAUXQA010000279.1 GCA_030683195.1 Rhodoferax sp.
CGCTCGTCGAACAAGGTGTGCACCATGCCCAGCAGCAGGAACACGTCGGCGCCCGGCCGGATGAAGTGGTGGGTATCGGCCAGGGCGGCGGTTTCGGTACGGCGCGGGTCGATCACCACCAGCCGGCCGCCGCGTGCCTGCAGGGCCCGGGCCTTGCCGCGGAAGTCGGGCACGGTCCACATGCTGCCGTTGCTGGCCAGCGGGTTGGCGCCAATCACCAGCATCAGGTCAGTGCGGCTGATGTCGGGTAGGGCGGTGGAGAGCCAGTGGCCAAACATCAGCCCGCTGGCTAGTTGTTTGGGCATCTGGTCCAGCGTGGATGCCGAAAACACATTCTTGGTGCCCAGCGCGCGGGCCAGCTTGCCAAAGTAGGTGAGCAGTCCAATTTTGTGGGCCGACGGGTTGCCGACGGCCACGCTGGTGGCGTTGCGCCCGTGCGCCGCGATGATGGGGGGCAGGCGTTGCTCGATCTCGGCAAAGGCCTCTTCCCAGGTGGCTTCCACATGGATGCCATTGCGTTTGATGCGCGGCGTGCGCAGGCGGTCCGGGTCTTCGTGCAGGTCTTTCAGCGCCACGGCCTTTGGGCAGATGTAGCCGCGGCTCAGCACATCGGCCTCGTGCCCGCGGATGCTGACGACCTGCTGGTCGCGTACCTTGATCTCCAGGCCGCAGCAGGCCTCGCACAAGGGGCAAATACGGTGGTGGGTGGTCTCGGTCATGGTGTCTCTCTCGGGTCGCGTTTTGGCGCATTTACGCATGGCAGCCAGGGCTTGTCGATAACACAGGCGACACGCTGCTAGGATGGGGCCATGACTTCACAGGCTTCTGCAGCGCGTGCGCGCATTGTCATCATTGGTTGCGGTTTTGGCGGGCTGGAGGCGACCAAAGCCCTGCGCCATGCCAACGTGGACATCACCGTGGTAGACAAGCAAAACCACCACCTTTTCCAACCGCTGCTCTACCAGGTGGCCACCGCCGGGCTCACTGCCCCCGCCATTGCGGAGCCTATTCGCCGTATCTTCCGCCGCCAGCCCAATGTGACGGTGCTGATGGCCGAGGTGACCGGGCTGGACGCGCAGACCCGCACGGTGCAACTGGGCGATGGCCAAGTGCTGCCCTACGACCACCTCATCGTGGCGGCGGGCGCCACCCACAGTTACTTTGGCCACGACGACTGGGCGGCCCACGCGCCCGGCCTCAAGACGCTGGAAGACGCCTTTGTCATCCGCCGGCAGATGCTGATGGCCTACGAAAAAGCCGAGAGCCTGCGCGCCGATGCGCCCGCAGCCGAGAGGGATGCTTTGCTCACCTCCGTGGTTATAGGAGCAGGCCCCACGGGCGTGGAAATGGCCGGCACCATGGTGGAGATTGCGCGCCACACGCTCCAAGGCGAGTTCCGCCGCTTCCAGCCGCACAAGGCACGGGTGCTGCTGATCGAAGGCGGACCGCGTGTGCTGGGGAACTACCCGCAGGCGTTGAGCGACAGTGCCCAACGCCAGCTCGAAAAAATTGGCGTGGAGGTGCGGCTTGGGGCTCGCGTCACCCACATCGACGCCCAGGGCATCACGCTGGACGAAGGCGGGCAGACCCAACGCATCGCCGCAGCCACCGTGGTCTGGGCTGCCGGCGTGGCTGCGTCGCCGCTGGGCAAGGTGGTGGCTGCGGCCACAGGTGCCACACTGGACCGTGCGGGGCGCGTGCAGGTGTTGCCTGACCTGAGCCTGGCGGGCCACCCTGAGATCAGCGTGGTGGGGGACTTGGCCGCCGCCTTCAGCCATGTGCCGGGCAAGGACTCCGCTCCCGTGCCCGGCGTGTCACCGGGCGCCAAACAAATGGGCCGCACCGCGGCAGCCAACATTGTGCGGCGCATGCAGGGGCTGGCCGGGCTGCCGTTTCGCTACGTCAACTACGGCGACCTGGCCACCATTGGCCGCAAGGCTGCGGTGGCCGATGTGGGTGTGCCGCTGCTGGGCCAGCTGCGCTTTACCGGCTTCCCGGCGTGGTTGTTCTGGCTGTTTATCCACGTGTTTTTCCTGATCGGGTTTCGCAACCGCCTGGTCGTGATGATTGACTGGGCCTGGTCGTACTGGACCTTTGAGCGGCACGCGCGCATTGTGGTGAAGCAGGACAGCTAAAGGCACACATTTCTCAGGAATGGCGCGGGGTTGAAGCCGACCGCACTGCACGCGGCCGGCAATCGCGCCACAATGG
>JAUXQA010000280.1 GCA_030683195.1 Rhodoferax sp.
GGCTCGTCAAAGCGGTAGTACTGCGCAGCCCACATTTGATGCTGGCCCACATCGGAAGTGATGTAGGTGTCGACGTCTTTGGTCATATTCCAGAGAGTTTCGACCACATACTGAGGCTTGATGATGTCGTTTTTGCCATGATCGTATTTCATGCAATCGCGCTTGCGCCAGCCTTCAATTGTGTCCCACCAAGCGCCAAGAGCATTGGCATCAGGTTTGACTGCGCCTTCCTTGATCATCGCGATCATTTCGGACAACACGTCTTTGACGTCGCCCACGATCGGGATGTCAACCTTCACCCGCTTGGAAATGCTGGATGGGTCGATGTCAATGTGAATGATTTTGCGTTCGTTTTGCGCGAAATGCTTGGGATTGCCAATCACCCGACCATCAAAGCGGGCACCTACCGCCAACAATACGTCGCAATGTTGCATGGCGTTGTTGGCTTCAACCGTGCCGTGCATACCCAACATCCCCAAAAACTTGCGGTCACTGGCGGGATAAGCGCCCAAACCCATCAAGGTATTGGTACAGGGGTAGCCCAGCATGTCGACCAAAGTGCGCAATTCGGCTGACGCGTTGCTCAGCAGCACCCCACCGCCTGTGTAAATGTAGGGCCGCTTGGCTGCCAGTAGCAATTGCAGCGCCTTGCGAATCTGGCCGCCATGCCCCTTGCGAACCGGGTTATACGATCGCATCTCTATTTTGTCTGGGTAGCCTGTGAACTTGACCTTCTTGAAGGAAACGTCCTTGGGGATGTCAACCACCACGGGCCCGGGGCGTCCGGAGCGTGCGATGTGAAAGGCTTTCTTCATGACATCGGCCAGATCACGCGCGTCTTTCACCAGAAAGTTGTGCTTGACGATAGGACGGGTGATGCCGACGGTGTCGCACTCCTGGAACGCATCGAGGCCGATGGCGTGCGTTGGCACTTGCCCGGTCACGATCACCATGGGGATGCTGTCCATGTAGGCGGTGGCGATACCCGTTACCGCGTTGGTAACTCCTGGGCCCGAGGTGACCAGTGCCACGCCAACATCACCAGTGGCACGGGCGTAACCGTCTGCAGCATGAACTGCTGCCTGCTCATGCCGAACCAGGATGTGCTGAATGGTGTCTTGCTTGTAAAAAGCATCGTAAATGTGCAATACCGCACCGCCGGGGTAACCCCAGATGTACTTGACGCCTTCAGCCTGAAGACATTTGACAAGGATCTCGGCTCCGCGAAGCTCTTGATCGTTCGACGTTTCGGTGTTTGCTTTTGCTGCTGCAGTTGCAGCGGTAGCCGAAGCGATTTCGGCTTTTGATATTTCCATGATGAACCTTTGTGAATTTCTCTAACGAAAGACCTTGGGTGCTCCTTCGCAGACACTTATGGCGTTGCGTTGGAACTTGAGGTCAAGGCCATGGACACAGTGATTTTTGCGCCGGACCAGAACCCGTTTGCCTTTTGATATGCAACGCGGATTATCGCACTGCAGCAATCAATTCAAGTTGGGGCGGCGAGAAATACGCACATCGAATGCCATAATCTGGCAAAAAGTGCCGTGAGAAACAGGTTTTTTATGTCAAAACGGGACAATCAAACCTCACGGCCGCTCTAAGGCATGAAACCTCTTGGCAACTGAACGAGAACTTTCGGATTTTCTGAAAAGCGTGGAAAAACGCGCATTCAAGCGGTCCATCTACCACGTTCGAAACGAAGAATCTGCACTGGACATCGTGCAGGACAGCATGATGAAACTGGCCCAGCATTACGGGGAAAAACCCGTTGACGAGCTGCCCATGCTTTTTCAGCGCATTCTGTCCAACTGTACGCTTGACTGGTTCCGGCGACAAAAAACCCGAAATGCATTATTTTCAAATCTCGGGGACTTCGAATCTGGGGACAGTGATGGAGATTTCGATCTTCTTGAAACTTTGAACGTACAAAGCCACTCTGTTCAACATGAGAGTGCCGAGAGCTCGACCGAGAGAACGCAAACCTTGCGAGAGATCGAACATGAAGTTCAGGAACTCCCTGGGCGTCAACGGGAAGCGTTTCTGATGCGTTACTGGGAAGAGTTGGATGTTGCAGAGACTGCTGCAGCAATGGGTTGCTCTGAGGGCAGCGTCAAGACACATTGCTTCAGAGCCATTCAGGCACTGCGCAAAGCATTGAGTGCAAAGGGGATATCACTATGAATACAGGGCGTCACGAACAAGGTTTGAATGACCAGGATCAATTTGGCTTGATGATTGCAGTACGTCTGAATGGGGCAACCGAGGATTTGCCGCACGACATTTCAGAGCGGCTGCGCGCTGCCAGGGTAAGAGCGGTGGCCGCGCGGAAGGTGACCACAGTGAAAGCCGCACCCTATGCATCCGCAAGCAACGGTACTCTATTGATGGGCAGTGAGCATTTGGGCGGCTGGGGTCGTCTGGCAGCCTTTGCACCCTTGGTGGCTTTGGTTTTGGGTCTGATATTTATTTCAATAGTGCAGGATGAGAACCAGGCTAACGAATTGGCTGAAATTGATGCCGCCATACTGACCGACGACCTCCCACCCTCGGCCTATGCTGACGTTGGTTTTACGGAATTTGTCAAACTGAAATCGGAAAAAATCAGCAATTGAAAACGCCACGCACTCCCTCCATGGCACTTGGCCACAGCAGCGCGACCCTCGTTCGTTCATCAACGCAGCGGCTGGTGGTTGGGGCTCTGATCGCCTCAAGTCTGATGGCTTCAATGGTGGCAGCGCAGGTGGTGCCAGAAAAGTCGCTACAAACCCACCCGACGACCAAACCGCAGACCAAAGGGTCTGAAGTGAACAAGCCCGGAACACCGGTGGCAACGTCAGGGCCATCGTGGCAGGAGTTGACGCCGGCGCAGCGCGTGTCGCTGAAGCCCCTGGCGGCCAACTGGAACCCGCTTGATGCGGCCCTCAAGCGAAAGTGGCTCGCCCTTGCCGCCAACTACCCCGCGCTTACACCAGCAGAGCAGGCCAAACTGCACAGCCGCATGAGTGAATGGTCCCTGCTGAGCAAGCGGGAGCGCGCCCGGGCGAGATTGAATTTTGCGGAGTCCAAGAACCTCACGCCGGACCAAAAAGTGGCGACTTGGGAGGCGTATCAGGCGCTTGATCCTGAAGAAAAGAAGAAACTGGCCGCATCCGCGCCGCAAAAGCCGTCTGGAGCTGCAGGCGCTGCCAAACCGGTGGCACCTCAAAAATTGGCGACCGTACCTTTGAGCCGAAAAAATCAACCGCAGGCGGCAACCGTCACACCGCCTCAAAAGGTGATCGACAGCAACACCTTGCTGCCCTTGCCGGTTCCAGCGACTGAGTCAGCCCCGAAGTCTGAATAACTGAACATCTTCCATCCAATCACATGAACGACGAGTTGAAAACACCGGGCCTGGCGCGCCGGATGGCCTGCTGGAGGTACGAGGGAATGCTGATGTTCGGCGTGGTGTTTATTGCCGGCTATCTATTTGGAACCCTGAGTGAAACCCGAAACGCCATGGACAACCGCCACGCACTGCAGGCATTTCTGTTTGTGGTTTTCGGTATTTACTTTGTCTGGCTGTGGGCCAAGGGGCAGACGCTGGCCATGAAGACCTGGAACATCCGAGTGGTGGATCGTGCTGGCCAGCCCATTACCCAAAGCCGGGCTCTGCTGCGTTATGTGCTGAGTTGGCTGTGGTTTTTGCCGGCTTTGGCTGCGGTTGCGCCGTTTGAATTAAGCGCGCCCGAGTCACTGCTCATCTTGACCGGCTGGGTGCTCGTGTGGGCGATTTTGAGCCGGTTTCACCCGGACGGGCAGTTCTGGCACGATGCCTTGGCAGGCACCCGACTGGTGTCGGCGCCGCATGTAGCGCCCAAAATCCGGTAAGTTCTATTTAGATCGCGGACTCGTCGAGTTCACCGGTGCGGATGCGGACCACCCGCTCGACGCTGGTGACAAAAATCTTGCCGTCGCCGATTTTTCCGGTGTGGGCGGCTTTGACGATGGCGTCAACGCAGCGGTCAACTTCGTCGGTCTTGACGACGACCTCCACTTTGACTTTGGGCAAGAAATCCACGACGTATTCGGCACCGCGGTAGAGTTCGGTATGGCCTTTTTGACGACCGAAGCCTTTGACCTCGGTAACCGTCAGGCCCGTAACACCGCACTCGGCCAGGGCCTCGCGCACTTCTTCCAGCTTGAACGGCTTGACGATGGCTGTGATTTGTTTCATTTGAATCTCCTGATGAATAAGTAGCAAGGTTTGGCATGCAAGGGACTGAAATCTTGCCCTCTGAGTGGGGCGGCTAGCCCCGAAAACGATTGGTTATAGGATAACGCCAATCTTTGCCAAAGCTGCGATGTGTCACCCGAATACCCACCGGGGCCTGACGGCGCTTGTATTCGTTGATCCGAATCAGGCGGGTGACTTTTTCCACATCGGCGCGGGGAAATCCGGCGGCGATGATGTCGTCAATGCTCTGGTCGTTCTCCATGTAACGCTCCAGAATGGCGTCAAGCACCTCGTACTCGGGCAGGCTGTCCTGGTCTTTTTGGTCTGGTCGCAGTTCGGCACTGGGTGGCCGGGTAATGATGCGATCGGGGATCGGCCCCGTGCCACTGCCATAGGGATCGTTGGCATTGCGCCAGCGTGACAACCTGAAGACGGTGGTTTTAGCCAGGTCCTTGATGACGGCAAAGCCACCGGCCATGTCCCCGTACAAGGTGCAGTAGCCCGTAGCCAGCTCCGATTTATTGCCCGTGGTGAGCACAATGCCACCGAATTTGTTGGACAAGGCCATCAGCAGCGTGCCACGAATGCGGGCCTGGATGTTTTCCTCAGTGGTGTCTTCGGCCAGGCCGGCAAACTCCCCGGCCAGCGACGCCTTGAAGGCTTCGAACTCGGGCACGATGGATATTTCGTCGTAGCGCACGCCCAGGCGCGTCGCCATCTCGCGCGCATCAATCCAGCTGATGTCGGCGGTGTAGGGTGAAGGCATCATGACGGTGCGCACCCGGTCTTTGCCAATGGCATCCACCGCCACCGCCAGCACCAGGGCCGAGTCGATGCCACCAGAGAGTCCCAGGATCACGCCAGGGAATCCGTTTTTGCCCACATAGTCGCGCACACCCAGCACCAGGGCGTCCCAAAGGTCGGCATCGAGTGAGCGCTGTGGCGCCACATCGCCAGCCAACTCCAGGCCCTCGGGCACCCGGTTGACTTGCACCATCAGACTGCTTTCGACAAAGCTGGGTGCCCGGCCCGCTACCGAACCATCTGTGTTGAGGGCAAATGAATGGCCTTCAAACACCACTTCGTCCTGCCCACCCACCAGATGGGCATAAACCAGGGGCAAGCCGCAGTCTTGCACCCGGGCACTCATCATCTGTTCACGCTCATTGCCTTTGCCAATGTGAAACGGAGAGGCGTTGATGACCACCAGCAACTCCGCACCGGCGGCCCGGGTCAGCCGGGCGGGTTCCTCAAACCAGGCATCTTCACAAATCAACAGACCTACCTTGACGCGGCTGCCGGCCTCGCCCGCCTCAAAGACGCAGACGCCCTGTCCTGGCGTGAAATAGCGGCGCTCGTCAAACACCTGATAGTTGGGCAGTTCCCGCTTGGCATAGGTGGCCACAACGGCACCCTCGCACAGCACGCTGGCTGCGTTGTGCCGGCTCTGGATGGCAACAGACCGGGTTCGGCTGTCACCCCCGCTGGGATGCCCGACGACGACCATGAGGTTCTTTAACCCGGCCAACTCGCGGGCCACTGTTTTCACGGCATCATCACATGCTGTGATGAAGGCGGGACGCAAGAACAGGTCTTCAGCGGCATAGCCGCAAATGGAGAGTTCGGGCGTCAGCACAAGGCGCGCGCCCTGGGCATAAGCCGACTGGGCGGCCTCAATGATTTTTTTTGAATTACCGGCCAGGTCGCCCACGACAAGATTGAGTTGGGCAACGCAAAGTTTAAGTGTCATCACAGGTCTAAAAAAGGGAATGAAAAGGCGTGCAGCAAGTGTTAAACAATTATGTCATTCGAATATTGACATCTGCCGATGAGGTGAATGCCAGCGAGTGGAACGAGCTCCTGAATAGTCAGACGGACGCCACGCCGTTCATGCGGCACGAGTACCTGGTAGCCCTGCAGAAAAGTGGCAGCGCCACCCCCGAGACCGGCTGGACCGCGCGCTACCTGATGCTGGAGCTTGACAATGTGCTGGTGGGCGCGTGCGTTCTGTACATCAAGGACCACTCTTACGGCGAGTACGTGTTTGACCACGCCTGGGCCAATGCCTACCACCAGCACGGCCTGGCTTACTACCCCAAGGGCGTGGTGGCTGTGCCCTTTACCCCGGTGCCCGGTACCCGTTTGTTGGCGCGCA
>JAUXQA010000284.1 GCA_030683195.1 Rhodoferax sp.
AAAGCCGTGCCAACCGAGGCGTAGAAAAACTTGGGATTGAATCCAATTTCTTTGGACTGCTTGCTCACCAGAATGGTGTCGGGCGGATAGGTAATGCCAATGAACACATCGGGATTCAATCCCTTGATGCCGCGCAGCACAGGCGACAGATCTTTCACACCCAGCGGGTAGCTCTTGCGCTCCACCACCTGGATGGTGGTTTTCTTCAGCGCATTGTTCAGCGCCGCAAAATTCTCCAGCCCGAACAAGTCGTCCATGTAAACGATGGCGATGGTTTTCACGCCGTTGGCCACCATCATGTCCACCAGCGCGCCCATCATCTTGTCGGGCTGCTGCAGCACGCAAAAGAAATTTGGCATGGCCATGTCAATGAGCTTGCGCGACAAGGCTGTGGGCGCCAGCATGGGGTAGCCCATGCGGTTGGCCAGCGGGGCAATCGCAAAGTTGGCATTGCTGCCCCAGGGCGGCAAGATAAGATCCACCTTGTCGGTACCCATGAGCTTTTGGTAAGAGCGCACGCAGGTCTCGATATCGCTGCGGTCGTCCGAGCTGATGAGTTCAATCGGACGCTTCACGCCCTTGACATCCAGACCACCGGCCGCGTTAACCTGCTCCGCCCACAACACGTAGTTGGGCTCCTGGCTGACCTGAGCGCCACCCGTCCACGGGCCGGTTCGGGAAATCGCATAGCCAATGCGTACCGGCTGGGCCTGGGCAAAACTTCGGGGCGCGAATGTGGCGGTGGCCACAGCAGCGGCGGCACCCTTGAGCAAGGTGCGCTTGGATTCTTGAACCATGTTGTCTCCTGTTGGTGCCCGCAAAGGCTTGGAACCACCATGCTAATTGGCGTGCTTGTGAGCCGCTTTGCTGTGGGCGCAATACACGCTTGACCAAACGTGCACAGCCGCTGGGGTTAACCCTTGGCCCCACAACAGCCACAAAACGAGCCGCCCGGCCCATAATCCTGAAACCCACATTCACGCCATTGCCCACACTGCCATGACCGCCACCACCCTCGTCACGACGGACCACGTCGCCCCGCGCGAACGGGCGCCGCAATGGCGGGAATGGATCTGGCAGCACTTTGGTGGCCTGGAATCCGACCTGTATGGCGACACCGTCTTTGACGGCCACATGTCGTCAAGCCACGCAGGTGGGGTGATCCTCACCCAACTGGACGCCAACCGCCACCGCGTGGTGCGTACACAAGGCATGGTGCGTGCCAGCGAGACCGGCTACCTCAAAATCGTGGCCCCGATGCGCGGCCGCGCAGGCGTTGAGCAACTGGGTCGCCAAGCCTGGGTGACGCCCGGCACCTGGACCATTTACGACACCACCAGCGCCTACGCGGTGGACAACCCCGAGCGCGTGGAGCACCTGATCGTGATGCTGCCCAAGGCACCTCTGCTGGAGCGCGGCCTGCGGCTTGACACCCTCATGGCGCGCTGCGTGGGCGGCACCAGTGGTATCTCACGCGTGGCCCTGGCCACCATGCGCAGCACCTACCAGGAGTTGCCGCACATGAGTGGGGATGCCGCGCGCGGCGCCGGTGAACTCATTGCCCAACTGGTACAGCTCTCGCTGATTGAACTCTCCGGGCAACACACCGCACTCACACAACGTGAAATCCTCAAAGACCGCATCCGTGGATTCATTGCCCTGAACCTGCGCGACCCCGCGCTGTCGGTAGACCACATTGCACACGCCCTCAATTGCAGCAAGCGGCTCCTGCACAACGCCTTTGCGGGCGACGAGGACACGTTGGCCAGCCATATCCTGCGGCTGCGCCTGGAAGCCTGCATCCGTGAGTTGTCCCACGCCGGCCCTCAAGCCCGCCCGATCACGGACATTGCCTTTTCCTGGGGCTTCAGCAACCTGTCGCATTTCAGCCGGGTGTTTCGCGAGCACACTGGCCAAAGCCCCAGCGCCTTCAGGCAAACCAACCCAACCGGCCCCAAACCGCACCGGGTGAGCCACTGACATCCCTCCCGGCAACACCATGCAACGCAACAAGCCACGGCTTTGGAGGCTTTGCCTTAATTGATGCTGGTATAAACCCTCGGCTGTCCAGTTTCTGACAGACGACGGCATCAACTGCGCATACCCTTCGTTTTTTGACTCTTCAGGAGCCCTGATGAACGAACGCGCCAACTTCACCTGCATGACGGACAGCACGCCCCAAGACTGGCAAGTCATCGGGGCCGAATTCATGCAATTTGGCAAGAGCCTGCCCGACCGGATACTGGCCCACCTGAAACTGCTTGAAGGCGACTACGGCGGCTTCCCCATCGACCGCTACAGCCACTGCCTGCAAACGGCCACCCGCGCCCTGCGCGATGGCCGCGACGAAGAATATGTGGTGTGCGCGCTGCTGCACGACATTGGGGACACTCTGGGCTCGTTCAACCACCCCGACATTGCCGCCGCCATCCTCAAGCCCTTTGTCAGCGACGCCAACCTGTGGATGATCCAGAACCACGGCATCTTTCAGGGCTACAACTTCTTTCACCACATCGGCATGGACCGCAACATGCGTGACATGTTCAAGGGCCACGAACACTACGCGCGCACCGAAGAATTCATCTCGCTCTACGACTGCCCGGCCTTTGACCCCCAGGGCGAGACCCTGCCGATCAGCGAATTTGAGCCGATGTTGCGCCGCCTGATGGCGCAGCCACGCAACTCCATCTACAAGCCTAAGTTGAATCCCCCGGTGGCTGCCGCCTGACCCCGCCCCGGCAGCCCTTCCCTTCTTTCACGCCCTGTCTACTCCCAAGGAACCGCCATGAACATCCCCTCCCTCAAAGACAAAGTCAGTGCCGAAGAATGGCAATTGCGCTGTGACCTCGCCGCCTGCTACCGCTTGGTGGCCGCCTATGGCTGGAGCGACCTGGTCTTTACCCACGTCTCGGCCCGCATCCCTGGCCCGGAACACCATTTTTTGATCAACCCCTACGGGCTGATGTTTGACGAGATCACCGCGTCCAGCCTGGTCAAGATCGACCAGGACTGCAACAAGCTCAGCGACTCGCCTTTTCCGGTGAACCCGGCCGGCTTCAACATCCACAGCTGCATTCACCAAGGGCGCGAAGACGCCGGCTGCGTGCTGCACACCCACACCCGGGCCGGCATTGCGGTGAGCGCGCAAAAAGGCGGCGTGCTGCCCATCAGCCAGCAGTCCACCTTTGTACTGGGCTCGCTGGCCTATCACGACTACGAAGGCGTAGCCCTGCGGGACGACGAAAAACCGCGCCTGCAGGCCGACCTGGGAGATGCCAACTATTTGATGCTGCGCAACCACGGCTTGCTGACAGTGGGTAAAACTATTCCCGATGCATTCCTGTCCATGTACACCTTTGAGAACACCTGCCGCATCCAGATTGACGCGCAGGCTGGCGGGGGCGAGTTGATTCACGTCAACCCGCAAATCGTCGCCGGCATTGCCAACGTGATGAAGGTCGCCACGGCTGGCATGGGCGCTGCACTGGCTTGGCCGGCCCTGCTGCGCAAGCTGGACCGCACCAACCCGGGCTACGCCACATGAGTGCCACGCCCGTCTTTGGCACAGTGCCGGCTGAATTCATTCGGGCAGAGCTCAACGCCACGCTCAAGCTGCAACGCGCGGCCTACCTGGCCCACCCTTACCCCGGCCTGGCAGAACGCCGCGCCGACCTGCTCGCGCTCAAGGCCCTCATCCGCGACAACCGCGACGCAATCGTTGACGCCATCAGCGCCGACTACGGCAACCGCTCGCGCCATGAGACCCAGTTTGCCGAGATTTTCAGCGTCATGGACGGTGTCGACCACGCCCTCAAGCACCTGAAAAAATGGATGAAACCGCAGCGCCGCAGCGTTGACCTGAAAAACTTCTTTGGCGCACGCAACCGCGTCATTCCCCAGCCCCTGGGCGTGGTGGGCGCCATCGTGCCGTGGAACTTTCCGATCAACCTGAGCTTCAGCGGTTTGATTGCCACCTTTGCGGCCGGCAACCGCTCGATGGTCAAGATGTCGGAGAACTCACGCCACCTGGCACGGCTCTTGATCGATAAATGCCCCATCTATTTCCCCCGGGAAAAGCTGGCGTTTTTTGACGAAACCGGCGGCGTGGGCATCGAGTTCTCGCAGCTCAAATTTGACCACCTGCTCTTCACAGGCTCCGGCGCCACCGGCCGCGCCGTCATGGCCGCAGCCAGCGCCAACCTGTGTCCGGTCACGCTGGAGCTGGGAGGCAAATCACCTGCGCTGGTGTGCGACGACTACCCGCTGCGCAAGGCTGCAGAGCGCTTGTTGTTTGTCAAATATTTCAACGCCGGGCAAATCTGCACCACGGTGGATTACGCCTACATCCCCGCCGGAAAGATGGATGAGTTCACCGCTCTGGCCAAAGAAATAGTGGCGGCGCGTTACCCGCACCTGGACACGCCCGACTACACCTCGATGATTGACGACCGATCGTTCCAGCGCGTGGTCCACGCCATGGAAGAAGCACAAGAGCGAGGCGCCACGCTGGTGCAACTCGTGCCCGGCGCGGCATGGGATGCGCGTACCCGCAAGATCGCCCCCCACCTCGTTCTCAATGCCCCGGCCGATTGCACGCTGCGCACACGGGAAATCTTCGGCCCTGTGTTGCCCGTCATTGCCTACAACCAGATTGCCGAGCCGGTAGACGCCATCAACAGCGGCCCGCGCCCACTGGCGTTCTACCCGTTCAGCAACGACAAGGCGCTGGTGCATTACCTGCTGGAGCATGTGATGTCAGGCGGCGTGAGCGTCAACGACGGGCTGTTTCATGTAGGCCAGCACGATCTGCCCTTTGGCGGTGTGGGCGACAGCGGCATGGGCCATTACCACGGCCATGACGGCTTCATCACCTTCTCCAAAATGCGCCCGGTCTTCTACCAGGCACCGTTCAGCGCGGTCAAGTTCTTGTGGCCGCCCTACGGCAAATTTGCCAGCAAGTACCTTGATTTTCTGACCAAATAAAACAAACCGCAGGCAACACACCGTGAACTTCCCGGAATTTGATTTTGTCGTGATCGGTGGTGGTGCGGGGGGCTGCGTCATGGCAGGCCGCCTGTCCGAAGACCCCACGGTGTCGGTCTGCCTGATTGAGGCCGGCGGGCCCGATACCTCAGCCTTCATCCACGCGCCGCTGGGCTTTGCCGCCACGGCGGCTCTGGGCCTTCACAACTGGAACTACCAGACCGTACCCCAGCCCGGCCTGAATGGCCGGCGGGGGTTTCAACCGCGCGGCAAGGTGCTGGGCGGCAGCAGCTCGGTCAACGCCATGGTCTACACCCGGGGCAACCGCCTTGACTACGACCACTGGGCTGCACTAGGCAACCCGGGCTGGTCGTATGCCGATGTGCTGCCCCTGTTCAAGCGCGCCGAGAACAGCGAATGCTTCGGCGCCAACGAGTACCACGGCACCGGCGGGCCACTCAACGTGAGTTACCTGCGCAGCCCCAGCCCCATCAACCAGGCCTTCATCCAGGCCTGCACCGAGCAGGGCATGCCCCTGACCCCGGACTACAACGGCGCCTCCCAGTTGGGCTGCGCGCCAGCCCAGGTCACCCAAAAGAATGGCGAACGCTGGAGTGCAGCCAAGGGCTACCTCACACCTCACCTGGCGCGCCCCAACCTCACGGTCATCACCCACGCCCACACCCAGCGCCTCATTCTGGAGGGCCAGCGCGCCGTGGGCGCCGAGTTTCTGAAAGACCAGCAACTCCAGCAGATACGCGCCCGCCGCGAGGTCATCCTGTGCGCTGGTGCCTTTGGTTCCCCGCAGTTGCTCATGCTCTCCGGCATTGGCCCTGCGGCGCACCTCAAGGAACACGGCATTTCCGTGGTGCATGACCTGCCTGGTGTGGGTCAAAACCTGCACGACCACCTCACCACCGTGCTGATCTACCGCACCCAGCGCAAGCGCGAGACCTTTGGTGTTTCGCTCTCGGGCCTGGCTGCTATCGTGCGCGGCATTTTTGAGTGGCGATCCAAGCGCACCGGCCCCATCACCAGCAACGTGGCCGAAACACAGGGCTTCCTGTTTGCCGACGAAAGCGAGCCTTCGCCCGACATTCAACTGGCGCTGTGCACCGGCATCGTGGACGATCACACCCGGAAAAACCACCTGGGCCACGGCTACACGCTGCATGTGACGCTGGTGCGCCCCAAGAGCCGGGGCACCGTCAGACTCAAAAGCGCCAAGGCTACCGATGCGCCCCTGATCGACCCCGCGTTTTTGACCGACCCGCGCGACATGGCCACGCTCATCAAGGGCACGCAAATCGGCTTTGACATCATGCAAAGCGCAGCGCTCAAACCCTACCGCGGCCCCATGCTCTACCCGCTGGAGGGTGACAACCCGGCTCAAATAGAGCAGTTTTTACGCGACCACTCCGACACCGAATACCATCCCTGCGGCACCTGCAAGATGGGCACCGCCACCGACCCCCTGGCCGTGGTGGGCGCAGATTTGCGCGTGCATGGCATACAAGATCTGCGCGTTGTGGACGCATCCATCATGCCGCAGCTGGTCTCGGGCAACACCAACGCGCCGACCATCATGATTGCGGAGAAGGCGGCGGAGATGATCAAGGCGTGGTGAGGCAGCTAGCAGCATAAAGGTGCTATTAAATTAAGTATAAAAAGCCAACCAAAATGCCGGCTAGAGGCCATAAAAGCCATAACTATCGTCAGAATGTGCAGCCTAAGCCAAGCCTAAGTCTCAAGCAGTACAGTCCATCTGAGTTGGTCGCAAACCAACATTACAGCGACAGACTCAACCACCGCACTTCGAAGGACCCACCATGAAATCAAGCCTCACCGCCCTGTGCATCGCCGCCGGACTGTTCTGTTCCGGCCTGGCATTTGCAGCAACGCCTGCAACATTCACCGCGCAAAACACCTCTGGTGCAACCGCCTTCAAAGCCGCCGGCCCAGCAACCAAGCCCGCCAAGAAACGGGTGAAGAAGCATGCCTCCAAAAAGGTGGTGAAAAAGAACGCGGCCATGGCCAAATAATTCATCCCGGGTGGACTGATCCGCCTTACAAAAAGGCCGCGCCCAGTGCGCGGCTTTTTTGCGTCCGGGCCATGCTAAGCTGAATTTCATGTCAACTCATTCCCCTGTCGATGCGCGCCCTCCTGGTTGAAGACGACCCCCTGATCGGCGAGGCCGTGCGGGTCGGCCTCGCCCGCCTGGGCATCACGGTTGACTGGGTGCGTGACGGTGAGCTTGGACTGCAGTGCGCCAGCAGCGAGCCCTTTGATGCGGTGGTGCTGGACCTCGGCCTGCCCCGGCAAGACGGCATGCAAGTGCTGCGAGAGTTGCGAAAAAAAGGCCACCTGTTCCCGATTTTGATCATCACCGCACGCGACGCCCTGGCGGACCGCGTGGCCGGGCTGGACGCGGGCGCAGACGACTACATCCTCAAACCTTTCGAGCTGGACGAGCTGGCCGCACGCCTGCGATCAAGTATTCGCAGCCGCTGCGGGCGAGCTGACCCGGTGCTGCGCAGCGGTACCCTGGCTTTGCACCCGGACACCAAAGTGGTCACCCAAAACGGGGCTGTGGTGAACCTGTCAGCGCGCGAGTTCGCGCTGCTGGAGCTGCTCATGCGCCGACCGGGTGTGCCCCTGTCCCGAGCGCAGCTGGAGGAACGCCTGCTCGGCTGGGGCGAAGAAGTCACCAGCAACGCCCTGGAGGTCAACATCCACAACCTGCGGCGCAAACTGGGATTGGCCAGCATTCTCAACATCCGGGGCGTAGGCTACTTTGTGCCGCGTGACACCCCCCCATGGTCTCGCTAGAAACCCGGCTCAAACGGCGCCTGCTGCTGGGCGTGCTGCTGGTCGGTATCGTCCTGGGGGTGGCAGTGCGCGTGCAAGTGCACCGTCAACAAGGCGAAATGCTGGACTACCAACTGGAGCAAGTGGCGCGAGCGCTCATTTTGAGCGATGTCCAAAGCTCCGTGATGACTTGGGACGACGACCCCAGCCTGCACCTGGACGTGCAAATCTGGGACCAGCAAGACAACCGGCTGTACCGCTCCAGCGGACAAATTGAACTGGGCCCCAACACCCGCGAAGGTTTTTCAGCCGAGCCCAGCGGCCCGCAAACCGATGCGGTCATCCTCAGGGTCTTCACCCTGCACAGCCCCGAGCGCACAGTGCAGGTCATGCATTCCCAAGCCCTTCGGGATGCCCTGAGCCGCGACGCCGAGCTGGAGGTGCTGCTCCCCACCCTGCTGGTCATGTTGATTGGCGCCGCGCTGGTCGCCACCACCATCCGCAAGGGGCTGGCCCCCATTCGCGAGCTGGACGACGAACTGAGCCGGCGCGACCCCCTCTCCCTTGCCCCGGTGACCCTGCCGCACGCACCCGCCGAGTTGGCCAGTGTCATCCGCACCCTGAACCGCTTGCTGCAGCAACTCGACACCAGCCTGCAGGCCCACAAGCGCTTCATTGCCAATGCAGCGCATGAGCTTCGCACCCCCATCACGGCACTGGGTCTGGAAGTCAACAACCTGGCGCCCGGGCAAGACCCGGCGCAAATCCTGGCCACGGTGAGCCGGCTCAAGCTGGGCGTGCAACGTACCCAGCGCCTGCTGCAGCAAATGCTCACGCTGGCCCGCCTGGAGGGCCGCACCGAGCCCGACACCCGGGTACCCGTGGATTTGCAGGCGCTGGCCCAAGAGTCCATGGTGGGCTTGTCCGCGCTGGGCAGCCATCGCGGCATTGAATTCAGTCTGGACGCCAGCGGCTCGCCCTGTGTGCAAGGCAACCCCGACGACCTGCGACTGCTGCTGGACAACCTGCTGCTCAACGCCCTGAAATTCTCGCCCCCCATCAGCACGGTGGCGCTGGGCATTCACCAACACCAAGGCGAGGTGATCCTGCTCCTGCGCGATCAGGGCCCCGGCATTGCACCTGCCCTGCGCGAGCGGATCATGAAACCCTTTGTGCGGGCCAACGCCGCCATTGATGGCGCCGGCCTGGGACTGGCCATTGCCCTTGAGGTCGTGCAAAGCCACGGCGCCAGCCTGACCCTGGAAGACCCGCCCGAGGGCCCCGGGCTTCAGGTGCGGGTGCGCTTTGCAGTTTAAGAAATGATTTCTGCCATCGTCCCGGGCTACGGGCTGGGATGCTTGCTCAAACTTCTCTGCCCTGCGCCAACACAAAGTCCAACACCGCGCAGACAGCCACTGCTTGCGCGGTGTTGCACTGCCCGGGCGTGGCGCGTGGGCTGTCGGGGTAGACCTCGGTGGTGGTGGTGTAACGTGCGCCGGTGATGCTGGCGCACAGGCCCAGGGCCTTGAGGGAGTAGCGAATGACGCCACGGGCAACCACCGGCGAACCGATGATTTCACCCTGTTCGTCGTTGGGCGCAATGTGGGTGACGCGCTCGACCGCCTCGATGATCGCTTGCTGAAAGAGCGGCTGCGGATTGTCGGTGTCGTCCACGAGGTAAAAACCATCGGGGATGGTGCCGGGCTGAAAAACCTGGCCATCGCGCGCCGCCAGCGCCGGGCGGTACTCTGACTCGTCGGTCTGGGTGGTTTCGTGCAGGTCAATGTGCGCGGCAAACTGACCCCGCAGCGGCGCCACCAAGCGCATGAGTGCGGCGGCTTCCTCGGCCGCGCTGGATTCTGTGAACGAGCGGTTGGGGTCCACCGCATCAAAGTTCCAGCGGTGAATCCGCTCATAAGCCCACGGACTCACGCAAGGCACCACCAGCAGATTGACCCGGCCCGCATAAGTCTCGCCATGTTGCGCCAAAAACTGCAGCGCACCGTGCACGCCACTGGTCTCATACCCGTGCACACCCCCGGTCACCAGCACACCGGGCAGGCCCGGCTGCCAGGGGCCGGGGCGAACGGCCAGGAGCGGGTAACGGTCGTCACCACAGGCCACTTCGCCATACGGCAACAGCTCACAAGGCGGGCGCAGGCCCTGGAGGACGTGCAACACGTCGTCGGCATAGCTGCGCTGACGCACTTGCCGCGCGCGCCAGGTGGCCACATCAGTGGGCGTCCAGGCCAGGCCGGGGGTGCCAATGGGGTAAGGGGTTGGTGTAGTCATGGTGGGTGGCGTAGGTGTGAAGTTCATGGCTTCCTGCATCGGAGGACCTCATTTTGCTATGCATTTTTATATCGATAGGCAATCAACACGCCGGCCAGCGGCCTAAAATTTATAAAAACACCTCTCTTCTCTCCCCAGCGCCATCCCGCCCCACCCTCGCCATGAACCACCCCACCCCCATTGACCTGCCCAGCCTCACCGCCCGCTTCGCCATTCCCGGACGCCTGCGCTTCATGGAGATTGCGCCCGGCCTGCCGGTCATCGACATCGCCACACCGCTGGCCACCGCTCGCGTAGCCTTGCAAGGCGCGCAGGTGCTGGCTTGGCGGCCAGACGGCATGCCGCCCGTGTTGTGGCTCTCCGGGGCGGCAGTGTTTGAACCGGGCAAAGCCGTGCGCGGGGGCATTCCGGTGTGCTGGCCGTGGTTTGGCGACCGGCCCGGCCACAGCGCGCACGGGTTTGTTCGCACCCGCTTGTGGGAACTGCGTGAAACCAGCCTCGATACCGCAGGCCAGGTGCATGTTCGTCTGGGGCTGCAAGACGACGACGCCACCCGCGCCCTGTGGGACCACGCCTTTGACCTGGAACTGCACCTCACCGTGGGCACCACGCTCAGTCTGCTGCTCACCACCCGCAACACCGGCGCGCACCCATTCACGCTGAGCGAGGCCCTGCACACCTACTTCAGCGTGGGCAACATCCGGCAAACCACCGTACGAGGGCTGGACGGCACGCATTTCCTCGACAAAGTGCAGGGCTACGCGCCAGCACAGCAGAGCGGCCCGGTCCACTTCACCGGCGAGACCGACCGCGTGTACCTCAACACCACCGCCGACTGTGTGATTGACGACGCAGACCAAAGCCGCAGCATCACGGTGGCCAAGACCGGCAGCCACTCCACCGTGGTGTGGAACCCCTGGGCCGAGCGCGAGAAAGCCATGGGCGACATGGCCGCAGGCGGTTACCAACGCATGGTGTGCGTGGAAACCGCCAATGCGGGAGCGCAAGCCATTACTGTGGCGCCGCGTGAGTCGCATGCCTTGGGCACCGTGGTGAGTGTGGCGGCTTATGAAAAATTAACCCGTGGGCCAGCGCAAGACCCGCGCCCGCGCTAGCATGAGCGGCTTTCATCTTTAAACCCGTTCATTCGAACTCATCACCCCCGAAGGACCCATGAAACTGTATTACTCCCCCGGCGCCTGCTCACTGTCCCCTCACATTGCCCTCCAAGAGTCGGGCCTGGCGTTTGAGGCGATTGCCGCGCCCACCAAAACGCACAAGCTGCCTGATGGCACCGACTACTACACCATCAACCCGCTGGGCTATGTGCCTCTGCTGGTTCTGGACGACGGCCGCCAGGTGCGCGAAGGCCCGGCCATCCTGCAGTACATCGCGGACCAGGTGCCTGCCAAAAATCTGGCGCCAGCCAACGGCACGTTTGAACGCTACAAGCTGCAAGAGTGGCTCAACTTCATCGGCACCGAATTGCACAAAGGCTTTTCACCCATGTTCACCCCCGGCATGCCCGACGAGGCCAAAACCATCGCCAAAACACGCCTGATCTCCCGCCTGCAGTGGGTAGATGGTGAACTCGCCAAGTCCGCCTACCTGATGGGGGATGCGTTCACCGTGGCCGATGGCTACCTGTTCACCGTCGCTGGCTGGAGCAAGCACGTGGGTCTTGACATCTCCGGCTTGGCCAACCTGGGCGCTTTCATGGCCCGCGTGGGTGCACGCCCGGCGGTACAAGACGCGATGCGCGCTGAAGGCTTGATCAAATAAGGTCTCATGCGGCCGATAAAAAGCCGCTGAAACCCAGCGGCTTTTTTGATGGTCACAACAAAGCGGCAAAGCGTTAAATAAGCGGGGCTTAATATTTGTTGAATAAACTCGACAATCCCCTCATTGAAGGTCAACGGCCAAGAAACCCACGCCACTCTTGTTTCAGCGCCAACGGGGCCAATGCCCTCTTGACCTAAGATGCCCGATCAGCTTCACTTACCGCCCCCGCCTTGAACCCCTCTTCCACTCTTTCATTCCACCAACTCGGATGCACCCGGGGTGGACGGCCGCTTTTTCAGGGGATCAACAGCCAGCTTGAGGCTGGCCAGTGGCTGTACGTGGTGGGTGCCAATGGCGCGGGCAAGACCAGCCTGCTGCGCATGGTGTGCGGTTTGTCCCCCGCTGAGGACGGAGAGATTCGGTGGAACGGCATCCCCATCCACGACCAGCAGGACGCCTACCACCAGGACCTGTGTTACTTGGGCCACCTCAACGCGCTGCAGGAATCCATGACCGTGCATGAAAACCTGGCCTTCACGGCGGCCCTGGGAGGGCATGGTCTGCCAAAGCAGGCCGCCAACGACGTGCTGGCGCGCTTTGGCATGCCGGGGCGCGGCCATCTGTTGGTACGCCACCTCTCGCAAGGTCAAAAGCGGCGCGTTGCACTGTCCCGGCTGGCCTTGAGCCCAGCCCGGCTGTGGGTGCTTGACGAACCCTTTGTCGCCATGGACGACACCGGCGTGCGCATGCTGGCTAATTTGATCGACGATCACCTGGCTCAGGGCGGGCTGGCGGTACTGACCAGCCACCAACTGGTGGACATCGGACAACGGCCGCCCCAGCTGCTGGCGTTGCGCGCATGAGCCGGCCTGCACCCCAAACGCTCTCAACCAGTGGCGTCCTGCGGGCTGCGCTCAAGCGCGAGATCGCCCTGGCCTTGCGCCAAAAGGGTGAGGTACTCACACCCCTGGTCTTTTTTGTCGTGATTGCCAGCCTGTTCCCGCTGGGCGTGGGCCCTGAGTCCGCACTCTTGCTGCGCATGGCGCCGGGCGTGCTGTGGGTGAGTGCCCTGCTGGCGGCCATGCTGTCGCTGCAGCGCCTGTTTGCCATGGACTACGCTGACGGCTCACTGGAGCAAATGGCACTTTCTGCCACGCCGCTGGGATTGCTGGTGGTGGCCAAGGCGTTGTCGCACTTTTTGCTCTCGGGTTTGCCTCTGGTGCTGATGGCGCCTGTGCTGGGCTTGCAGTTCGGCATGGAGGGCCGGGCTCTGGGGATTTTGATGCTGACCCTGCTGCTGGGCACCCCTACGCTCAGCCTGATCGGCAGCATTGGTGCAGCCCTGACTTTGGGCGTACGGGGGGCAGGGGTATTGCTGTCTCTCCTGATCTTGCCGTTGTATATTCCCGTGCTTATATTTGGTGCCGGTGCTGTCGAGGCCGATGCCGCCGGTCTGGGCATTGGCGGCCACCTGTCCCTGTTGTCAGCACTGCTGGTGTTGTCGGTATTTTTTGCGCCCCTGGCCACCACGGCCGCCTTGAAGATTTCCCTGGAATGAAAACACGCGTAATTCACTGGTTCAAGTTTGCGTCGCCGCAGGGCTTCTATTTTTTGGCCGGCCGAATGTGGCCCTGGTTCGCGGTGCTGTCGGCCATCCTCATGGCCGTGGGGCTGTGGATCTCATTTTTTGTCGCGCCCACCGACGCGCAGCAGGGGCAGGGCTACCGCATCATCTTTGTCCACGTGCCCGTGTCGCAGATGTCCATGCTGATCTATGTGGTCATGGCCGCTTGGGCAGGCTTGGGCCTGGCGTTCAACACCCGCTTGTCGGCCATGATGGCCTCGGCTCTGGCACCCACGGGCGCTTTGTTCACTTTTTTGTCGCTGGTCACAGGCTCTTTATGGGGCAAGCCCATGTGGGGCACTTGGTGGGTATGGGATGCGCGCTTGACCTCCGAGCTGATATTGCTGTTTTTATACCTGGGATTTTTGGCCCTGCAGTCCAGCATAGACGACCCGCGCCGCGCAGACAAAGCCTGCGCCGTGTTGGCGCTGGTGGGTGTGGTGAACGTGCCCATCATCTACTTCTCGGTGGTCTGGTGGAACACCCTGCACCAGGGTGCCTCGGTCTCACTGACCAGCGCGCCGTCCATGGCCACGACCATGCTGGCCGGCATGTTGATCATGGTGCTGGCCTTCTGGATGTACGCCATTGCCGCAGCCCTGGCGCGGGTGCGCAGCATCATCCTTGATCGTGAACGTCATACCGAATGGGTCAAACATGCAGTGGAATAGTGTTTCCGAATTTTTTGCGATGGGCGGCTACGCCTTCTACGTCTGGGGCAGCTTTGGCATCACGGCACTGGTCATGGCTGTTGAGATGGGGCTGATTCGGGCCAGGCGCAGGGAACTTCTCGACGAACTCCGGAACGAACAGGCATCCCAGAGCTTACAAAGGACCACGTCATGAAACCCCGCCAAAAACGCGCTGCCATCATCTCGGGCGGTCTGGTCAGTTTGGCCTTGGCCACCTGGCTGGTGCTGAACGCCTTTGAGAGCAACCTGGTTTTCTTTTTTACGCCCACCCAGGTGGCTTCGGGCGAAGCCCCTCAAAACCGGACTTTTCGGGTGGGCGGCATGGTCAAGGACGGTTCCGTCAAGCGCGACAACCTGACCGTCAGCTTCATCGTCACCGATACCGTCAAAGAGGTCCCTGTGTCCTACACCGGCATCCTGCCGGACCTGTTTCGCGAAGGCAAGGGCGTGGTGGCCCAAGGCCAGCTCGGCGCCAACGGCCAATTTGCAGCCAAGGAAGTCCTGGCCAAGCATGACGAAAACTACATGCCGCCCGAAGCCCAGCACGCCATGGACCAAGCCAAAGCCCAGCAAAGCATCAAGACATTAAAGTAACCCACGAGACGACACCCATGATCCCTGAAATTGGCCATTTTTCGCTCATCCTCGCGCTGTTTGTTGCGCTGGCTTTGGGCACACTCGCTGTGGTCGGCGGGCAAACCGGTCGCCGGGACTGGATGGCGCTGGCCCGCCCCGGCTCGCAGGTTTTATGGGTGCTGACGGCTTTTTCTTTTGGCTGCCTGACCTACGCGTTTTACACCAACGACTTCTCGGTCATGTACGTGGCGAACCACTCCAATTCCAAGCTGCCCGACATGTACCGCATTGCAGGTGTGTGGGGCGGCCACGAAGGCTCCCTGTTGCTTTGGATGATGATGCTGGCCTCCTGGATGCTGGCTGTGTCGATCTTTTCGCGCCAACTGCCCGACGCCATGGTGGCGCGGGTATTGGGCATCCTGGCTTTGATTGCGGTCGGCTTTTTGCTGTTCATGCTGATCACCTCCAACCCGTTTTTGCGGCTCAGTGACATTCCCGCGGATGGCAAGGACCTGAACCCCCTGCTGCAAGACCCCGGCCTGGTGTTTCACCCACCCATGCTTTACATGGGCTATGTAGGCATGGCGGTGCCCTTTGCCTTTGCCATTGCCGCCCTGCTCAACGGCCGGTTGGACGCGGCCTGGGCGCGCTGGTCGCGGCCATGGGCCACTGCGGCCTGGGTGTTTTTGACCCTGGGCATTGCCCTGGGTTCCTGGTGGGCTTACTACGAACTGGGCTGGGGTGGCTGGTGGTTTTGGGACCCGGTTGAAAACGCCTCTTTCCTGCCCTGGCTGGTGGGCACAGCGCTCATTCACTCGCTGGCAGTCACTGAAAAACGCGGCCTGTTTCGCAACTGGACCATCATCCTGGCCATCACCGCGTTTTCAATGAGTCTACTGGGGACTTTTCTGGTGCGCTCGGGCGTTCTGACCTCAGTGCATGCGTTTGCTACCGACCCCAAGCGGGGGGTGTTTATTTTGATGTTCCTCGTGGTGGTGGTGGGGGGCTCACTGATCCTGTTTGCCATGCGCGCCAGCAAGGTGCGCTCGGGTGGCGAGTTTTCACTGGTGTCGCGTGAGACATTTTTGTTGGTCAATAACGTGCTGCTGGCCACCTCGGCGGCTACTGTGCTACTGGGAACCTTGTACCCGCTACTGGTGGACGCCCTGAACATGGGCAAGTTGTCCGTCGGGCCGCCTTACTTCAATGCCGTGTTTGTGCCGCTCACCGTGCCCGTGCTGGTGTTCATGGTGATTGGCTCCTTTGCACGCTGGAAAAAAGACAGTGTGGCTGAACTGGCCAAGCGTTTAAGCCCTGTGGCTATGGCTGCCGTGCTGCTGGGTTGCACCTTGCCCCTGCTGGCTGGCCCCTGGTCTGCCGTGGCGGCGATGGGCCTGACCCTGGCGCTGTGGATTGTGCTGGGCTCTGCACTGCAGATTTACAGGCAGTTCAAGGACACCGTCAACTGGAAATCCACGCCGGTATCGTTCTGGGGCATGCATGTGGCCCACATTGGTATTGCCGTCAGTGTGGTGGGCGTCACCATGGTCACAGGCTACGAGACTGAAAAAGACGTGCGCATGGCTATCGGCGACACCGTAGCCGTAGGTGGCTACACCTTTCGCCTGACCGGTATCAAGGACATCGCTGGTCCAAACTACCGGGCTGACCAGGGAGATGTGGAGCTGATCAAGGACGGCCAAGTCCTCAAAATGCTGCACCCCGAGAAGCGAACTTACTTCTCCTCCACTATGCCCATGACCGAAGCCGCTATTGACAGCGGCGTGAGCCGCGACGTGTATGTGTCATTGGGTGAACGCCTCGAAGACGGCCCCAACGCCGCCTGGGCGATACGGGTTTATCACAAGCCATTCATCAACTGGATCTGGGGCGGGGCATTGCTGATGGCACTGGGCGGCACCATGGCCACACTGGACCGCCGTTACCGCAAAAAACGCGCAGCTTCAACGGCTAACATCAAGGGCCTCGCGGCATGAAAAAGGCCTTGATACCGCTGGTCGTTTTTGCGGTTTTGGTTGTTTTTTTGGCTCTGGGACTGACCCGCGACCCCAGCGTGGTCCCGTCCCCCTTGATCAATAAACCGGCACCCAACTTTGTCGCACCCCAACTGATGGCACCCGACAAACAGTTTGCCGCCAAAGACATGCTGGGCCAGGTTTGGTTGCTCAACGTCTGGGCGTCCTGGTGTGTGGCTTGCCGGCAAGAGCACCCGGTGCTGATGGAGTTTGCCAAGGCCAAGATCGTGCCCCTCATTGGCCTGGACTACAAAGACGTGCCCGCCGAAGGCCTCAAGTGGCTGGCCCGCTTTGGTGACCCCTATGACGTGACGATCACCGACCGTGATGGGCGAATTGGCATCGACTTTGGTGTGTACGGCGTACCCGAGACTTTCCTGATCGACAAAGCCGGCATGATCCGCCACAAGCACATCGGCCCCGTCACCGATGAAGCCCTGCGCGACACCATCGTGCCGCTCATTCGGGAGCTGCAAAAATGAAATTTTGGCTCACCCTGCTACTGGCGCTGCAATGCGCACTCCCCGCCTTCGCCAATGAAGCCCAGCCACTGGCCGAAGATCCGGTGGTAGAGAAACGCCTGATCGGCATCTCGGCAGAGCTGCGCTGTCTGGTGTGTCAGAACGAATCGCTGGCAGGCTCACGCGCCGACCTGGCACTTGACCTGCGCCGGGAGATTCGCACCCTCATCAAAGACGGCAAGACCGATTCTGAAATCACGGACTTCATGGTCAGCCGGTATGGTGACTTTGTGCTGTACCGCCCCCCCGTCAACCGCGTCACCTGGCTGCTTTGGTTTGGCCCGTTTGTGTTGCTCATTGGCGCCGTGGTGGTGTTGGTGCGCATGGTGCGCCAAAGCCAGAACAGCAAGCAACCCAAGGGTCTGGATGCTGCTCAACGCGCCAAAGCCCTGGCACTTCTCCAAGATACGGACCTCCCCAAATGAGTATTTTTATCGCCATCGCAGCGTTCATCACGCTGCTGGCAGTTGCCTGTTTGCTCTATCCTTTGCTGCGCCCGGCGCCCCCGGACGGAGTGTCCAGCCAACGCCTCAATACGGCTATTTACCGTGACCAGCTCGAAGCCCTGGAGCGCGACCTCGCCACGGGAAAAATCGGCCCTGACGAGCATGAGGCGGCCCGGGACGAATTGCAATTGCGTCTGCTGGACGATACCGACGACTCTGCCGCCCCGTTGGCGCAGCAACCTGCAGGCTTCTGGACAGCCAAACACACAGCCTGGGTCATCGCCATGATCATGCCCGCAGGTGCGGCAGCCATGTATGTCTGGCTCGGTAACCCTGCCGCCATGAGCCCGCCCCCGGTAGCACCCAGCGCAGCGCAAGTCATCCAGATGGTCGACACCTTGGCTGAGCGCCTGAAGGCCAACCCCGATAACCCACAGGGCTGGGCCATGCTGGCCCGCTCTTATAAAGTGATGGGCAGACTGGATGAAGCCGAAGCCGCCTTCGTCAAAGCGGGGTCCTTCGTCAACAAGGACCCGGACCTGCTGGTGGATTACGCCGAGCTACTGGCCGTGCGTGCCGGCAACAGCTTTGAGGGCAAGCCGCTGGCACTGGTCAAACAAGCTCTGGCCCTGGCGCCACAGCACCCCACCGGCCTGATGGTCTCTGGCGTGGCGGCATTTCAGATCAATGATTTTGCGGGTGCCGCAGCTCAATGGGAGAAATTGCTGGCCTTGCTGCAACCAGGCTCACCCGATGCCCAGCAAATTCAGGCCAATATTGACGAAGCTCGGGCCAAGATGGGTCAATTGCCTCCGGTTGACCCCGCTGCCGTGGGCGCCGTGACCCCGGAAAAAATCAACGAGATGGTGGAACGCCTGGCACAACGCCTCAAATCCAACCCGGATGATCTGGAAGGCTGGGCCCGTCTGGCCCGTGCATATCGGGTGCAAGGCCGCATCGCAGACGCCGACATGGCAGATGCCCGCGCCAAAGGCGGACCAGACTTGAGCAAGCAACTCAAACCCTGATACCAAGCGAAATTGAAATCACAGGGCGCGCTGACGCCAGGCAAGGGCTGAGCCGACCCACAGGGCTATCGCAGAAAACACCAGACCCCGGCCCAACCCGCCAGGGCCATCTGCGATCCAACCCACCATGGTCGGCCCCACGATCTGGCCCGCCGCAAACACAATTGTGAAAGCGCTGATGCCTTTGGCCCAAGCGGCTTGTGGCAAGTTGTGCCGCACCAAAGCGGTGGTAGACGCAACCAGCGACAAAAACACAGCACCAAACAACACGCCCGAAGCAATGATGACCGGCCAGGCTGAGGTCAGCGCCGGCAACACCGTGGCCAGGCCCAACAAACCGCACAACAGCGACAAAACCTGCCCACCCTTGTAGCGGTCCAGCATGTGGGCCCAAATGCGCGATGACGCCAATACCGCCAGCCCCAGCAGCGCATAAAAAACCGTCACTTCT
>JAUXQA010000291.1 GCA_030683195.1 Rhodoferax sp.
TCCACCGGGGTCACATTAAAAGCGGGCTGAAATGTCACAACGCCCTCATCGCGGGCACATGCGCCCCGATGGCCCAAAGTCACCACCACGCAGGGAACATGGAGGCGTGCCAGGCTATTGGCCACGGTGTCGGGCTGACCAGCCAGCACAGAGAGTTCGCCTTCATTGACGATCAACACATCCACAAGCGCCATCAATTCGGCGGGCAAAAGCTGCGCCGGCGCAGCGTTCAACACCACCTGCACGCCGTGGGCCTTGGCCGCATGGGCACAGGCCATGACGGTGTCCAGGGGCGACTCCAGTTGCATCAACAGGTGGGTGAAGCCGTCCAGCGGAGGCAGATGTTCGGCCCGCAAAGCCAGGTTGGCCCCGGGGGCAACGGTGATGGCATTTTCGGCATCGTCTGATACACAAACGAAGGCCGTGCCGGTGGCCAGGTCAGGCACCCGCACCACATGGGTTTGAACGGCGGCCGCTTTGAGTGAGGCCTCCAGCGGCTCGGCAAAGGCATCAAGCCCCAGCGCCAGCAGCATGTGAGTGCGCGCGCCGCCTGCCCGCGCACAAGCCACCGCCTGGTTGGCGCCCTTGCCGCCGGGGTAGGTCTTGAAGTCGTGTCCGAGCACCGTTTCCCCTGGCGCGGGAATGTGGGGGGCGCGAACCACAAAGTCGAGATTGGCTGAGCCAGCGACAAGAATCATGGGTGCCTTGAATAAATGCTATTTAATAAATAGCTATGTAGTATTTAAATGCGCCGGCTGCAGGGTGATTTGGTCATAAATCAGGGTCGGGGCCGCCTGATTGGTACCCGCAACCCCGCAGATGGGCTTTTGAAAATCATAGCAGCGGAGCCGCGCCGGGAGTCACCTTCTGTTGAAGCCGGGGAAGCTCCTGCACCATCGGCGTGCACTGGGCCGCCATGGCGTTGATTCCACTGGCATACATCGTGCTCCGAGGTCTCCACAAGGAGATTTTCATGATTCATACACTCAAGGCACTGGGCGGCATGCAGGTCGCCCCACACCATTTGGCGGCGCAAGCGGGCCGCGACGTTCTGCGTGACGGCGGCAACGCAGTCGAGGCCATGGTGGCGGCAGCGGCGGCTATCGCTGTGGTTTATCCGCACATGAATGCCCTGGGTGGCGACGGCTTCTGGCTGATCCATGAGCCAGGCCAACCCCCGGTGGCCATTGACGCCTGCGGCGCGGCGGCCGGCCTGGCTGACCGCGCGTTTTATAAGGGGTTCGACGCGATCCCTTTGCGCGGCCCCAAGGCAGCACTCACCGTTGCGGGTACCGTGGGCGGTTGGGCCAAAGCGCTGGAGGTGGCGGCTCCATGGGGCAATGCCTTGCCGCTGTCGCGCCTGCTGGCTGATGCGATTCGCCACGCGCAGGATGGCGTTGCCGTGTCGGCCAGCCAGGCCCACCTCACACGGCAAAAGTTGGATGGCCTCAAAGATGCGCCCGGCTTTGCTGACACTTTTCTCGTGGCTGGCCAGCCGCCGGTAGTGGGCCATGTACTCAAGCAGGCCGCGCTCGGTCGCACCCTGGCGACCCTGGCCGAGCGCGGCCTGGATGACTTCTACCGGGGCGAGCTGGCGCAGCGCATGGGAGCCGAACTGGAGCGTGTGGGCAGCCCCCTGCGCACGGCGGATTTGGCGGCCTACCATGCCCAGGTGGTTGAGCCGCTGGCCGTGCGCCTGAATGACTGCACGGTCTATAACTTGCCGCCACCCACCCAGGGCCTGTCAGCGCTGATGATTCTGGGGCTGTTTGATCGCTTGGGTGTGACCGAGGGCGAGGGCTTTGCGCACCTGCACGGTCTGGTGGAGTCGACCAAACGGGCCTTCAGGGTGCGGGACCGCGTCGTGACCGACCCCACGCGCCTGCCGGCTGACCCCCACAGCTTTCTCACCCCCGAGGCGCTGGACGCGCTGGCCAGCCAGATTGATCCACACAAGGCACTGCCATGGCCCGACACGGCGGCCCCCGGCGATACCATCTGGATGGGTGTCATTGACCGGGAAGGCCGGTCGGTCAGTTTCATTCAAAGCGTGTATTGGGAGTTTGGCTCTGGCGTGGTGCTGCAGGACACAGGGGTGACCTGGCAAAACCGGGGCACGAGTTTCTCGCTGGACCCGGCTGCCCTGAACACGCTGGAGCCCGGCCGCAAGCCTTTTCACACCCTGAACCCATCGCTGGCCTTGTTTGACGATGGCCGCGTCATGCCCTACGGCACCATGGGCGGTGAGGGGCAGCCGCAAACCCAGGCAGCGGTATTTACCCGCTACGCCCGCTTTGGGCAGACGCTGCAGCAGGCGGTCACGGCACCCCGCTGGTTGCTGGGCCGCACCTGGGGTGATGTGAGTACCTCGCTCAAACTGGAGAACCGATTTGCGCCTGAACTGGTGGCGTCCCTGACGGCTGCCGGGCACGAGGTCGAGGTCCTGGCTGACGCCTTCAGCGACACCATGGGTCACGCCGGTGCGTTGGTGCGCCACCCGAATGGCGTGATAGAGGGTGCAGCCGATCCACGAAGCGACGGGGCCGTGGCGGGCGTTTAGGCAGGGGACATTGGCCCTGAGGCCGGGCTTGTGCTGCGCAGCGCAGTGAGCGACCGGGCCAAGCGCGCCTCAATCGCCCAGGGCTCGCCACCCCATTGGGCCGCCAGCAACTCGGCGCACAGCACTGAAAAACTCAAACCCCGTGAGCCCATACCGGCACAAATCCACAGTCCGGGGTAGTTGGCGTCGTTGACCGGTCCCACAAGTGGCAGGCGGTCGGAGGAGACACAGCGCGTGCCCTTCCACGCTGTCACGTGTTGGCTGGCGAACGTTGCTGCCAGCTGTTGGCCCAGCGCGGGTAGCAAACGCTGTACGCGG
>JAUXQA010000293.1 GCA_030683195.1 Rhodoferax sp.
ATGCCCGTTTTTGCCCTGCTGATGCCCTCTCCTGGGCTTTCTTTTTTTCAGGAATTCCACCATGTTGCACCCTCGCAAGCCCGCAGCTTATTCAAGCGCCAGCCGATTCGCATCACACCACCGCATTTGTGCAGCCTCCGCGCTGGGTTTGACCCTGCTGTTGTCGGCCTGCGGCCAAAGCAATGCGCCCGCCGCAGGCCCCGGCGGGCCGGGCGGTTCGCCACCCCCGGCTGAAGTCGGCGTGGTCACGGTGAAAACCGGTGATGTGGGCCTGGTCACCGAGCTGCCCGGTCGGCTGGAAGCCTCACGCGTGGCGCAAGTACGTGCCCGCGCTGCCGGCATTGTGCAAAAACGTTTGTTCACCGAAGGCAGCGTCGTGCGCGCCGGGCAAGCCTTGTTCCAGATCGATGCCAGCCCTTACCAAGCCACACTGGCCAGCGCCCAAGCCAGTGTCGCCAAGGCCGAAGCCAACCTGATGCAGGCCAGTGCGCAAGCGGACCGTTTCAAACCTCTGATTGAAGCCAAAGCCATCAGCCAGCAAGAATTTGTTAACGCCCAGGCCTCACAAAAACTCGCCGCTGCCGATGTGGCCGTGGCCAAAGCTGCTGAACAAACCGCCCGCATCAACCTGGGGTACGCCGCCATCACCGCGCCCATCAGCGGCCGCATTGGCCGCGCGCTGGTGACCGAAGGTGCACTGGTCGGCCAGGGTGAAGCCACCCCGATGGCTGTGATTCAGCAAACTGACCCGATGTTCATCAACTTCACCCAATCGGCCGCCGAGGTCATGAAGCTGCGCGACGCGATGGAATCGGGCCAACTCAAGCGCGCCGGTGCCCAAGCGGCCAGTGTGCGTGTGGTGCTGGAAGACGGCTCTGAATACGCCAAGCCCGGCAAACTGCTGTTTTCTGACCTGACGGTGGACGCCACCAGCGGCCAGATCACCCTGCGCGCTGAAGTGCCCAATCCGCAAGGCACCCTGCTGCCCGGCTTGTTTGTGCGGGTGCGCCTGGAGCAGGCTCAAGTGAGCAACGCCATCACACTGCCGCAGCAGGCCGTGACACGCACGCCCCAAGGCGACTCGGTGATGGTAGTCGGCACGGACGGCAAAGTGGCCCCACGCCCGGTCAAAGTAGGTGGCCAGCAACGTGGCCAGTGGGTGATTCTGGACGGTCTGCAAAGTGGCGACCAGGTGATGGTGGACGGCTTCCAGAAACTGCGCGGCGCTGCACCAGTGAAAGCCGTGCCGTGGCAAGCCCCTGGCAGCATGCCCGCCAAATCAGCCAGCGCGCCGGCCAGCGCCGCATCCAGCGCCGCGCGCTAAGGAGCTTGTTCCATGGCTAAATTCTTCATAGACCGGCCCATCTTCGCGTGGGTCATTGCGCTCTTCATCATGGTGATGGGCGGCGTGGCCATCACGCAACTGCCCATTTCCCAATACCCGCCGGTGGCGCCGCCTGCCATCGTGATTGCGGCAGGCTATCCCGGTGCCTCGGCCAAAACGCTGGAAGACAGCGTGTTGTCGGTCATTGAGCAAGAAATGAATGGCTCCCCCGGCCTGATCTACATGGAGTCGGTGGCCCAGGCCAACGGCACAGGCAACATTACCCTGAGTTTTCAGCCGGGCACCAACGCCGAACTGGCGCAGGTGGATGTGCAAAACCGTCTGGCCCGCGCCACGCCGCGCTTGCCGGCAGCAGTCACACAGCAAGGCGTTCGGGTGGACAAATCGCGCAGCAACTTTTTGCTGTTCGCCATCCTATCCTCATCCGACCCCGCCTGGGACCCTGTAGCCTTGGGCGACTTTGCCACCCGCAACGTGGTGCCGGAGTTGCAACGTCTGGACGGCGTAGGTCAGGCGCAGCTGTTCGGCACCGAGCGTGCCATGCGCATTTGGGTAGACCCCGCCAAACTGCTGGGCTTCAATTTGTCGGCCGCGGACGTCACCGCCGCCATCCGCGCCCAAAACGTGCAAATCTCGGCCGGTGAAATCGGCAGCCTGCCCAACGTGGCCGGGCAAGGCATTGCCGCCACGGTGGTCGTCAATGGTCAACTCACCAATCCCGAGCAATTTGGCAACGTGGTGCTGCGCGCCAATACCGACGGCTCCACCGTGCGCCTCAAGGACGTCGCCCGCATCGAGCTGGGTGCGCAGGCCTACGCCACCTCAGCTCGCCTGAACGGCAAACCCTCCACCGGCATCGGCGTGCAGCTGTCACCCAGCGGCAACGCCCTGGCCACGGCCAAGGCCGTGCGCGTGAAGATGCAGGAGCTGGAGAAGTTCTTCCCCCCCGGCATGAGCTGGACGATTCCGTATGACAGCTCACGCTTCATCGATATTTCCATCAAACAAGTGGCCGTCACGCTGGTGGAAGCGATTGCACTGGTGTTTTTGGTGATGTTCCTGTTCTTGCAGAACTGGCGCTACACCATCATTCCCACGCTGGTGGTGCCAGTGGCACTCCTGGGCACCTTTGCCACGCTGCTGGCGATGGGTTTTTCCATCAACGTGCTGACCATGTTTGCCATGGTGCTGGTGATTGGTATCGTGGTGGATGACGCTATTGTGGTGGTCGAGAACGTCGAGCGCATCATGAGCGAAGAAGGCCTCTCTCCGCTGGAAGCCACCCGCAAGGCCATGAGCCAAATCTCGGGCGCCATCATTGGT
>JAUXQA010000312.1 GCA_030683195.1 Rhodoferax sp.
TTGCCCACCATGTAGGCACCCACCAGGCCAGCCACCGCTGCGTTGATGTGCACCACGGTGCCACCAGCGAAGTCCAGCGCGCCGGACTGCCAGATGTAGCCCGCCTTGGCGGTCATGGCATCTGCCACTTCTTTGGCTGCATATGCATCAGGGCCCATCCAGAACCACACCATGTGCGCGATGGGTGCATAAGAGAACGTGAACCACAACACCATGAACATCAGCACCGCAGAGAACTTCATGCGCTCGGCAAAAGCACCCACGATCAAGGCACCCGTGATGCCGGCAAAGGTTGCCTGGAAGGCCGCAAAGATGATCTCGGGAATGTAGACACCCTTGCTGAACGTGGCCGCATTGGCGAAGGTTCCTGCAGCGTTGTCCCAGATGCCCTTCATGAACAGGCGGTCAAGTCCACCGATGAAAGCGTTGCCTTCCGTGAAAGCGAGGCTGTAACCGTAAACGAACCACAACACCACAATCAGCGAGAAGGTCACCATGACCTGCATCAGCACCGAGAGCATGTTTTTCGAGCGAACCAGACCACCGTAAAACAGGGCCAGGCCCGGCACAGTCATCAGGATCACAAGCAAGGTGGCCACCATCATCCAGGCGGTATCGCCTTTGTTGGGCACAGGCACAGGTGCTGCAGCGGCTTCTGCTGCAGGCGCAGCAACCGCTGCAGCGGGCGCCATCGCGTCAGCCGGTTTGGCTTCTGCTGGCGCAGCAGGTGCTGCAACGGTTTCAGATGCGGCCATAGTGGCTGGAGCGGGTGCCTGGGCGATGGCCGCTGTGCCACCGACCAACAGTCCCAAACCCAGCGCGAGGGAGGCGAGTAGTTTTTTCATGTGTGTGTTCTCATCAAAATGGAGCGGGCGCGTTACAGCGCTTCCTTGCCGGTTTCACCGGTGCGGATGCGAACGACCTGTTCAAGGTTGTAGACAAAAATCTTGCCGTCACCGATCTTGCCGGTGCGTGCAGCGCCTTCGATGGCCTCGATGACCTGGTCAACCAGCTCATCGGCAATGGCGGCTTCAATCTTGACCTTGGGCAAAAAGTCCACCACATCTTCTGCACCGCGGTACAGCTCGGTGTGGCCTTTTTGACGCCCGAAGCCCTTGACTTCGGTGACGGTGATGCCCTGCACGCCGATGGCCGAAAGTGCTTCACGCACTTCGTCCAGCTTGAAGGGTTTGATGATGGCAGTGACGAGTTTCATACGTGCTCCAGTTCTCAAATCAAGTCGTGATCAAAAGCTGTATTTGACGCTGACAACCAGCGCGTCTTTGCCCAGGAATCTACCTTTGGTGTCTGTGTAGAAAGTCTTTGATTTGACATTGGTGCCAATGGCAGCGACCGAAGCGCTCAGGCCGTTGCCAAAGTCCTTGCCCAACGTGACGCCGTAATCGGTGTAATCACCCGCATCACCAGCCACGTTGGCGACCCACTGGTGGCCGATGCGGGGTGTGACAGAGTATCCATTGCCGAGGTCAAACGCGGCGGCCACTTCAAAGTACTGGCTACCCTTGCTGTCGGGATTGGCGATAAAGTTGGTGACGCTGCGGCTGTATTTGGCCGTGACTACCGAGTAGGTGACTGCGCCATAGACTTCAGTTGTATTGGCATTGGCCAGGACCGCCGCTGCGGTGTTGCTCGGGTACTGATAAGTAATCAGGCCCACGTCGTAAGTGACGCCCATGCCGGTGTCGCCACGGTAGCCACCATACAGGTCAATTTCAAGAGAGCCTTTGGTCGCACCCACGTAGTCCTTGATCCAGGACACGTTGGAGCCCCATGCCCCAAGATAAAAACCGTCTTTGTGGGTGAAATCGGCACCAATCTGCAATGCTGGCTTGGTGGAGGTTTGGGCAATGCCACGGAAACGGTAATCGGTGGTGACGCCAGCGTTGTACGAAACTGTGTAATCCGGCGCAGGGGCAGCGGTTTGAGCCAGCACGGGCATGGAGGCCAGCAAAGCGGTCAGGGCGAGGGTGGATGTTGCTTTCAGTTTCATAAATTACTCCGGGTGGTTCAAAGGGACAAAAAAGATGAATGTCAAAAAGCACAAAGCATGCCAATAGTCTTGCCAGACCTGGTTGCGCCAGTGAAGTTGCAAGTCAGAGTGCTGCGGTAAGATAACTGTATAAAAATACATGTTGCACTGTCTTGGTGCGAATGAGGTCGGTGCCACATCCGGTTTTTGCACCATTTTGGAGGGAAATATTCATGAGTTTGTCTTTGGTGCAAAGTCGTGCGCTGCTGGGGCTCGATGCTGCAGCGGTCACTGTAGAAGTGCATTTGGCCAATGGCCTGCCCAGCTTCATGCTGGTCGGGCTGGCCGACGTGGAGGTGAAGGAGGCGCGCGAGCGGGTGCGCTCCGCCATCCAGAACTCGGGCCTGGAATTCCCCCACAACAAGCGCATCACGGTCAATCTCGCGCCGGCTGATTTGCCCAAGGACTCGGGGCGCTTTGACTTGCCGATCGCGCTGGGCATTCTGGCGGCCAGCGGTCAGATCGACGCCGCGCGCCTGGCGGGGCATGAGTTTGCGGGGGAGCTGTCCCTGTCGGGTGAATTGAGGCCGGTGCGCGGCGCGCTGGCCATGAGCCTGGCCTTGCACGCCGGGCAGGTGGTAACCCGGCTGGTGTTGCCCCCGGGCAGTGCTGAAGAAGCCGCGTTGGTGCCCGATGCGCACGTTTACAGTGCCCGGCACCTGCTGGACGTGGTGCAATACTTTTTGCCCCAGGGTTCTGATGCGCCGCCCCCGGAGCCCTCAACCGGCTGGCAACGGGTAGCCCCCAGCCCGCAGGTCAACGCACAGGTCTATCCTGATCTGGCCGATGTCAAGGGTCAGGCGGGTGCCAAGCGCGCGCTGGAGATCGCAGCGGCGGGCGGCCATAGCTTGCTGTTGATGGGGCCACCGGGGTCGGGCAAGTCGATGCTGGCGCACCGTTTTGCCGGCCTGCTGCCCGCCATGTCAACCCTGGAGGCCTTGCAAAGTGCGGCAGTAGCCAGCTTGGGTGGGCGCTTTTCGCTGGACCGCTGGGGGCAACGGCCGACATGCAGTCCTCACCACACGGCCAGTGCGGTCGCCTTGGTGGGCGGTGGTTCGCCCCCAAGGCCGGGCGAAATTTCACTGGCGCACCATGGGGTGCTCTTTCTGGATGAATTGCCGGAGTTCCCCCGCAGCGCGCTGGAGGCCCTTCGGGAGCCTTTGGAGTCGGGCACCATCACCATCTCGCGGGCGGCGCGCCGGGCGGAGTTTCCCGCGCGGTTTCAATTGATTGGTGCGATGAATCCCTGCCCCTGTGGTTATTTGGGTTCTGCGCAAAAGGCTTGCCGCTGTACGCCAGATCAGGTGAGCCGCTACCAGGGCAAGCTCAGTGGTCCTTTGGTTGACCGCATTGACCTGCATGTTGAAGTGCCTGCAGTGAAGTCTTCCGACCTGATGCACGCCGCCCCGGGGGAGTCCACCGCAGTCATCCGGGCGCGCTGCACTGCGGCGCACGAGCGCGCTCTGGCACGCCAAGGCAAGGCCAACCAGGCACTGCAGGGTCAGGAGATTGACACCCACCTGTTACTTGACGATGCAGCGGCCAAGTTCCTCAACGTGGCGGCGGCCCGGCTGGGCTGGTCGGCCCGCAGCACCCACCGGGCACTCAAGGTGGCCCGCACCATTGCCGACTTGGCTGGCGCCCACAGCACCCAGGTGGCGCATGTGGCCGAGGCCATGCAATACCGGCGCGCTCTGCGGTCGGCTTAGGACGTCTTAAACTCGGGGCCTTCGCAACTCCAGACGCAGGCCCTTTCATGCAGCATGTCGTGTTCAACCAAAAAGGCGGGGTGGGCAAGTCCACCATCACCTGCAACCTTGCGGCCATCAGCGCCTCGCAAGGCCTGCGTACCCTGGTCATTGACCTGGATTCGCAAGGCAACTCCACACGCTACCTGCTGGCTGACGAGGTGTCAGCCGACCAGCCCAATGTGGCGGATTTTTTCGAGCAAAGCCTGAAATTCACCATTCGCGACAAGGCGCCGGGAGAGTTCATCGTCAACACGCGCTGGCAGGGCCTGGACGTGATGCCGTCAAGCCCGATGCTCGATGAGTTGCACGGCAAGCTGGAGTCGCGCCACAAGATTTACAAACTGCGGGACGCCTTGAAGCTGCTGGCCACCGACTACGACCAGATCTATATCGACACCCCGCCCGCGCTGAATTTCTACACCCGCAGCGCCTTGATGGCTGCCCAGGGCTGCCTGATTCCTTTTGACTGCGATGATTTTTCGCGCCGCGCACTCTACACCTTGCTGCAAAACGTGGAGGAGATCAAGGCCGACCACAACCCCGACTTGCGGGTGGAGGGCATCATCGTCAACCAGTTTCAGCCGCGCGCCAACCTGCCCCAGCGTCTGGTGCAGGAGTTGATTGACGAGGGGCTGCCGGTGTTGCAGCCGTATCTGGGCTCGTCGGTGCGGATTCGCGAGTCCCATGAGCAGTCTTTGCCCATGATCTTCCTGGACCCCGCGCACAAGCTCACGCGGGAGTACGTGGCTTTGCACGACGCGCTGTTGTGAGTTGTGAAATTTAACGCCAAATAACTATTTATTTAATAGCTTCCAGCCCTTGCAAGACGCCGGCTAGAGGCCAATTTTGCATATAAATATCATCCGGGTGGCCATGTGTTCAACGTGGCCATCACCCCGGCTCCCCGCCTTACAGGTTGGGCGCGAGCAGCCGCTGCAGCGCTTGCTGGTCCATGCGCCGGCGCGCCGCCAGATCCTTGAGCTGGTCTTCACCAATTTTTCCCACGCTGAAATACGTGCTGTCCGGGTGGCCAAGATAGAAGCCGCTCACACTGGCCGCTGGCGTCATGGCTAGGCTCTCGGTCAGCCCCATGCCGATGTCCGCGCATTGCAGCAGCTCAAACATGTCTTTCTTGGCGCTGTGGTCCGGGCAGGCCGGGTAGCCCGGGGCGGGGCGGATGCCTGTGTATTTTTCGGCAATCAGGTCCTCGGGCGTCAGGGCTTCAGACGGCGCGTAGCCCCACAGGTCGGTGCGCACGCGGTGGTGCAGGTACTCGGCAAACGCCTCGGCCAGCCGGTCGGCCAGTGACTTGAGCAGGATGGCAGAGTAGTCGTCGTGGTCGTCCTCGAAGTATTTTTCCTTCTTGTCCACGCCAAGGCCGGCCGTCACCGCAAACACGCCGGCGTAGTCTTTCAGCCCGGTGGGCTGGCCTGATGCGTCCAATTTCGGTGCCACAAAATCAGCCAGGCAGCGGCTGGGGCGCATGACGCCGTCAATCTCCTGCTTCTCGGTTTGCTGGCGCAGGCCGTACCAGGTCATGGCCACCTCGGTGCGGGTGTCGTCGGTGTAGAACTCGATGTCATCGCCATTGACGGAATTGGCCGGATACAAGCCCACCACGGCGTTGGCTGTGAGCCAGCGGCCTTCGATCAGGCGCTTGAGCATGCGCTGCCCGTCGGCATACACCCGAACCGCCTCGGTGCCCACCACTTCGTCTTTCAGGATGGCGGGAAATGGCCCGGCTAGATCCCAGGTCTGGAAGAACGGGCCCCAATCGATGTATTTAGCCAGCTCGGTCAAATCAAAATTCTTGAACACGCGCC
>JAUXQA010000401.1 GCA_030683195.1 Rhodoferax sp.
TCAGCTTGGTCAGCGACGCCTGCTCCACGGGGGAATCAATGTTTTTCTCCGCCAGCATCTGATTGGCCGTGACATCGAACAACAAATAAGACCGGGCTGCAATTTCAGGCGCTTGAACGGTTTGCGCAGGCACAGTGAAACACCATGCCGCGGCCAGAGAGAGTAAAAGTTTTTTCATAGCTGAAAGTTGTTATCGACCTCTTCATGAGGACCGACAAAGATTTGAATTTGCCGTCAAATTGAAGGCACTAGGCGAGCGCAAGAAAAGCGCACGAAGTGATGAAGCCTAACGCCCCACCCCTGCAGGCACAAGCAAACGAGTAACCAACTGGCCATTTTTCAGGTGCGACTCCACTATTTCATCAATGTCTTCGTTGTCAACAAAGGTGTACCAAACCGCTTCGGGATACACCACAGCCACCGGACCAGCCGCACAGCGGTCCAGACAGCCCGCCTTGTTGACACGGACCTGGCCTGGACCCGCCAAGCCCGCGATTTTGACTTGGCTTTTGCAGCGGTCAAAGCCTGCTTGCGCTTGATGCAAAGCACAGCAGTCTTCGCCATTTTTTCGCTCATTGAGGCAGAAAAAAATATGTCTTTCGTAATAAGAATTGGCCTGCACGGCCCCTGATGCGCCCGAGCCGGCGCCAGATGTTGTTTCAGTCATGCCGACGATTCTAGTTTTTTCGGTGCACCCTCACCGACCTGGATCAGCAGATAAACCAAAGCAGCATAAGGCCACAGCCAACCCAGCCACTGCGCCAGCCCGTGAAATCGGATAAAGCGACCCTGCTCCCAGTCGGAAAGGGTTTGCTCAAAGTAGGGACTCGCGGGCGATTGATTGAGCAGGCTCAAGTAGATACCGAGCGCCAACAACAGCAGCGCCAGGACGGTGCGCCGTGACAACCCCAACGCGGCACAGGCCAATGCGCCGGCACCGATCAATCCCAATCTGACCGGCAAACTGAACCACGCCCATGCATGCTCAGGCCCAAAGCTCAACGCGGCTGAGAGAGCAGTCACGCCCAGACCAGCCGCGAAAAGCATTAACGCAAACAATACGCGCCGCCCCACTGACGGGATCACAAAAAAGCCCAACAAGCAAGGAATCAACAGCCCCAAGGCGACACAAACCAACTCCATGCCCGGCACCAGGGGCTGCAACTCAATGTCCCTGACCGGCAACCACTCCAAAAAGGGCGTGTCCGCCAGCACATCGACCAGAGCGGCCTCCAATCGCTCCATAACCTGCCCCAAACCAAAAGGAACGGCAGCGGGGAATAATAGAGCCAGCGGCCACAGTGCCAGCAACACAAGGGCGCCACGGGCATCGACCACAAACCAGCGAGATCTGAAGCGACTCCAATGGTCAATAACACCGAGTTTCTCAAGGGACCACGCCACCACGGCACCCATTGAGGCGCCCAGACCATTCAACCCAAGATCGACATTGGAGGGCACCCGAACCGGCAAATACACTTGGAGTGACTCCATGCCCAGTGACAGGACTGTTGCCGCCAGTGTGGCTAAGCCAACGGCAAACGACGCACGACCTGTACGCAAAGCGGTGAGCGCCAATAGAAACCCCAACGGCACGTAGCCCACCACATTGACCGCGACATCAAAGCCGGTCCAATACTTGGGAAGGGGGGCAGTCATGAAAGTCCAGGGCCAAATGCCCTGATCACGCCAGTCGGTAAAAGGGTACAGGCTGGCATACACAATCAGCCCGGCATACACCACCGACAGGGGCCAGGCAGAAGTCTTGTGCATCGGGCCTGTGGCGTCTAGAACGGCTTGACGACCACCAAAATCACGGCGACCAGCAGCAAGATGACCGGCACTTCGTTGAACCAGCGATACCAGACGTGGCTGCGGGCGCTTTCACCCCGAACAAACTTCTTGAGCATGACGCTGCAGGCATGGTGATAGCCCAGCGCCAACACCACCACCACCAACTTCGCATGCATCCAGCCGTTACCCGGACCCCAGCCGATGCCGTATCCGATCCAGAGCCAAAGACCCAGGGCCACGGCAGGAACCGCGAGGATGGTGGTGAAGCGCATCAATTTGTGTGCCATCAAAAGCAGGCGGTCCCGCTCGGCAACAGAGCCTGGCGACACCATCGCCAGATTGACAAAAATGCGAGGCAAATAGAAGAGGCCAGCAAACCAGCTGGCAACAAAAACGATGTGAAGTGACTTGATCCAGAGCATCCGTGCAGTTTAGCCCTGAAGGAGATGGGAAAAGCACAGGCAAAAAAAACCCCAGCACGAAGCTGGGGTGGTAAGCCTATTTGCTGTCACACATCAAGGCCCCGCTCAGGGAGGAAAAGCGGGAGGCAGCAAGCTGCCCGGGTGTAATTTAACAAAATATGCGACGT
>JAUXQA010000332.1 GCA_030683195.1 Rhodoferax sp.
CCGCGCTGCAAGATAACCTGAATCACCTGGCGCATGAGTTGGAGCGCAAGCATCAGCTCACGAAAGCACAAGCTGTTAGAGACTACATGGCGGTCACCGCCCAAGGTCAGGCGGTGACCGGGAGGCAGTCACTCCCCGTCATGCAGTTTCAGGCCCCAACGGGCCTCCAGAGCGGCACCGTGCTGGGGCGCTACCAGGTGGATAAATTCCTGGGCAAGGGGGCCATGGGGGTGGTCTACCTGGGGCACGACACGCAAACCGGCCGTGTCGTCGCCCTCAAAACCATGGCGTTGAGCGACGAGTTTGAGGGCGCCAATTTGCTGGATGCCCGTGAACGATTTTTCCGGGAGGCCCAGACGGCGGGTCGGCTGAAACACCCCAACATCGTTTCCATCCATGACTCAGGCGAAGACCAGGGGCTGGCCTACATTGCCATGGAATTCGTCGAGGGCCAGGATTTGATGGCGCACTCCAAGCGAGACCATTTGCTGGCGCTGCCGGCGGTCATCTCCATTGTTGCGCGGGTGGCCGAGGCGCTGGCCTGTGCCCATGCGCAAAATGTGGTCCATCGGGACATCAAGCCGGCCAATGTCATGTTCAACATGGAAACCGACGTCCTCAAGGTAATGGACTTTGGCATCGCCCGGATCACCGATGCCAACAAGACCCGAACCGGACTAGTTCTGGGCACACCCAGCTTCATGTCGCCAGAGCAACTGGCAGGAAAAAAGGTGGACGGCCGCTCAGATCTGTATTCGCTGGGGGTCATGCTGTTCATGATGCTGACCGGTACGCTGCCATTTCGAGCCATATCCCTGGCGGCGCTCATGCACAAAATCACGCACGAGCGCGCCCCGGATATCCGCGGCATGTTGCAAAATGCGCCATCTGAACTGGCTGACCTGGTCGCCAAGGCACTCGAAAAAGACCCGCAAATGCGGTACCAGGATGGTGAGCAAATGGCCCATGAGTTGCGGGCGCTATTATTGGGAAAAAAATTCATCGATCTCGAAATTTAGTCTGTCACACCATGCACTACACCTTCTTTGCGCAAACTGATCCAGGACGATCCAGGTCGAACAACGAAGATGCGGTGGTTTTTGACGAGGGCACTCATTTGGGCGTGCTCGCGGACGGCATGGGGGGCTACAACGCGGGTGAAGTGGCCAGTGGCATGGCCACCGAGTTCATCAGGTCTGAGTTGAGTGCCTGGTTGTCTGAGGCCGGTGCGCAAGCGGACAAGCTTCAAATGCGCCAAGCCATAGAGATGTGTGTGGACAACGCCAACGCAGCCATTCTTGATGCAGCCAACACCAACGCTCATTATTCGGGCATGGGAACCACTCTGGTTGTGGGCGTATTTCACGGCGACCGACTAATCCTGGGGCATGTTGGTGACTCCCGTTGCTACCGCTTGCGGGGCGATACATTGACGCAAATCACCCGTGACCACTCCCTGCTGCAGGAGCAGCTCGATGCCGGTTTACTAACCGCCGAAGAAGCTGCCCTGTCGCCCCACAAAAACCTGGTCACCCGTGCTTTGGGCGTAGAGGCAGGCGTGATGCTGGAACTCAACGAGCACCTGCTGGAGCCGGACGACATCTACCTGATGTGCTCTGACGGACTCAGTGACATGATGAATGACGCCCAGATTGCAACGACCCTGCGACAACGGGCGGCCTTGTCGGTCATGGCCAACCACCTGGTTGCCCAGGCGAACGACAATGGTGGGCGTGACAACATCGCTGTTTTGCTGACCCGGGTGGCAAGCAAATCTGAAAAGCGCGGTTTAATATCCAGATGGCTCGGAAAATAACAGATCCATGAGTTTCCCCGTAACAAGTTTCATGAACAGGAGTCGGTCATGCCGAAAATGATCGTATCGATTGATGGTGTCGTTATCAAGGAAGTCCCGCTCACCAAGGAGCGCACGACTTTGGGCCGACGGCCTTACAACGACATCGTTATTGATAACCTGGCGGTCAGCGGGGAGCACGCTGTATTTCAAATGATAGGCCATCAGGTTCATCTAGAAGATCTCAACAGCACCAACGGCACCTACGTGAATGGCAAAGCTGCCAGAAAGCAGTTGCTTCAAAACGGCGATACCGTGGAGGTCGGCAAATACAAAATCAAGTTTGCAGACGATTCAGGCGCAGAAGCGTCTGAGAAGCCTATGCTGGTGACCCCCGCAGCCGATAAGCCGCACGCAGAGATGGCGTCCCCGGAGCCTCTGCATGCCAGCATCAAAGTGCTGTCAGGTTCGGCCGCCGGGCGTGAGGTAAGTCTCACCAAGGTCGTCACCACCATCGGCAAGCCCGGTGTGGCGGTTGCGGCTATCACCCGACGCCAACGCGGGTTTGTCGTGCATCACGTGGAAGGGGCCGGTAACCCGGCTCTCAACGGCGCACCGATTGGGCCCGATCCCATAGCCCTTAAAAACGGAGACCTGATCGAGTTGGCAGGCACCCAGATGCAGTTTGTACAGGCCTGACTTGGCCCACTGACTGGCCATGCTGTTCATGACCCTAGTCGCTGCAATGCCATGAGATCTTGAACCATGAGTGCCGTGTTGAGGCCCGGAGGTACCGAGCCAAGCTCCGAGCAAACCTTTGCTGACTCACAAAAGCTGCACCCTGAAAAACGGGGCATGACGTTCGAGGCGCTTTTTTACCGGCAACTTCAACAGGTGACGGTGCGCATTCACGAGACGGACAACATTGAGCAGATCATGCTGGAGGTGAGCCCCGACATCTGCAAACTGCTGAATGCTGATCGCCTGACGCTCTATGCGGTCAACGAAGACCAGACGGCCATCGTCTCCAAGGTCAAGACGGGCCTGAACAGCAGCCGCGAGCTCAAGCTGCCCATCACGCCCCAGAGCATTGCGGGTTTTGTGGCTTTCAGCCGCAAACTGGTCAACCTGCCCGACGTGTATGACGATGCGGCCCTCAAGCAAATCCACCCGGCACTCACCTTTTTGAAGGAGGTGGACAAGCGTTCCGGTTACCGCACCCGTCAAATGCTGGTGGCGCCCATTCTGGAGGGCAACCGGCTGCACGGAGTGCTGCAAGTCATCAACAACAAAGGCGACCATCCCTTTGGCGAGCTGGAGGTCGACGGGGTAGCGCAACTGTGCAAGACGCTCGCCACCGCCATCCGGCAGCGCATGCAAAAAATGGAACAGGGAGGGCGGCAAAAGGCGTCCAAGTACGACGCATTGGTCACCGAGGGCGTGTTGACCGACCTGGAACTCGAAGCCTCCCTGCAGGAGGCTCGGCAAAACGGTCAGCATGTCGAACATGTGCTGATGGCGACTTACAAAATACGCCCTGCCCAAATTGGCCCTTCGCTGGCCAAGTTTTTTGGCGTGCCTTACGAACCCTTTAATCCCGGACGCATTCGCGCAGAGGCGCTGCACGGCGTACTCAAGCGCGAGTTTGTGGTGCAGCAGGGCTGGCTTCCCTTAGAGGAATCCCAGGAGGGTCTGGTCGTGATGTGTTTGGACCCTGAAGCCGCCCGCGCCTCACGGGTGGTGCCGCAAGTCTTTCCCCGTATTACCCGGTTTGCCTACCGCGTCACCACCCAGACTGAATTTACCGAAACCCTGGCGCAGATATTTGGCGTGGGCGTAGAGGGTGGCTCCATTGACGAGCTGCTGGCCGACATGGACGGCGCCTCCGTGGATGAGAGCGCCAACGACGACTCCCTGGAGTCCGCCGCTGCCGACAACGAGCTGGTGAAGTTCGTCAACAAAGTCATCATTGACGCCTACAAGCAAGGCGTATCGGACATTCACATCGAGCCCATGCCGGGCAAGCTCAAGACCGGCATCCGGTTTCGGATTGACGGCACGCTGCAACCCTACATTGAAGTGCCGGCCCACTTTCGCCAAGCCATGGTGACCCGGCTCAAGATCATGTGCGACCTCGATATTTCAGAGCGTCGCCGCCCGCAAGACGGCAAGATCAAGTTCAAGAAGTACGGCCCGCTGGATATTGAGCTGCGAGTGGCCACTATCCCGTCAGCCGGCGGCGTCGAAGACGTGGTCATGCGGATTTTGGCCGCAGGCGAGCCGATACCCCTGGAGAAGCTGGGCCTCACGCCGCACAACAAAGAGCGCGTCATCCGCACCATCGAAAAGCCCTACGGCCTGTTTTATGTGTGCGGCCCCACCGGCTCGGGCAAAACCACCACGCTGCACTCCATCCTCAAGCACCTCAACACCCCGGATACCAAGATCTGGACTGCCGAAGACCCGGTTGAAATCACCCAAAAAGGCCTGCGCCAAGTGCAGATCAACCGCAAGGCCGGCATCGACTTTGCACTGGTCATGCGCGCCTTTTTGCGTGCGGACCCCGACATCATCATGGTGGGTGAGTCACGAGACAAGGAAACCGTCGCCATGGGCGTGGAGGCCTCGCTCACCGGGCACCTGGTGTTCTCCACCCTGCACACCAACTCGGCGCCCGAGTCCATCACCCGCCTGCTGGACATGGGCATGGACCCCTTCAACTTTGCCGATGCGCTGCTGGGCATTCTGGCGCAGCGCCTAGCCAAGAAGCTCTGCGATTGCAAAGAGTCGTATGTGCCCGATGCAGACGAATTGAGGCTGTTTGCTGCGGAATACTCGGACGAACTCCGCCACTCAGCCGCGTGGAAGGCCGACTACGAGGGTGAAACCCGCAAGCTGATCGAACGCTGGAACGAACTCTATGCCCTAGACGGGCAGCTTAAATTCTTCCGCCATGTGGGTTGCGACAAATGCCACCAAACCGGCTACAAAGGCCGCGTGGGCCTGCATGAACTGCTGATTGCCGATGAAGGCATCAAACGCCTGATTCAGGAACGCGCCCGCGTGGCCGAGATTTTTTCTGCCGCCGTAGAAGGCGGCATGCGCACCCTGAAGATGGACGGCATGGAGAAAGTCATGATGGGACTGACTGACATCAAGATGGTGCGGCAGGTGTGCATCAAGTAGCCACGTTGTCCTCAAGATCCAAGGGTTGATCGGTTGGGCCGAAATGGCGCGACAAAAATGTCATATTCAAGCGGCCGAGTGACAAAAATCAACGCACTTGGAGGGCTAAATGAGTCAATTTTTTCACACAACAGGCAAATTCGCGCGTTAAGATCCTTGGCACGGAAACTGCTGATTGATCGGCGTCCCGTTGTTTTTTTCTCAACTTTAAGGAGCTATTCATGAAGCGTTCTATGCAAAAAGGTTTTACCTTGATCGAGTTGATGATCGTTGTGGCGATCATCGGCATTTTGGCTGCGGTAGCCTTGCCTGCTTATCAGGATTACACCGTACGGGCTAAGGTAACTGAGGTGATGTTGGCGGCTTCTTCTGCGAAGACCGCAGTTTCAGAAGGAGCATCGACACTCAGCACAATGCCTTTAACCGGCAGCGTCGATATCCAGAGCCAATCCTCTAAATACGTCTCAGGCGTAGCTTATGCAAACGCATCAAGTGCTACAACTGGCGTCATCACCGCTACGGCTCAGGGCGACACTGCGATCGGTACGGCCGGCACAAACACCATCACCATGACGGGAACCTATGCCAGCGGTCAAGTTACTTGGGTGTGTGGCGGAACGATTCTTGGAAAATATCGCCCTTCCAGCTGCAAGTAACACTGCCTGATGTCAAAAAGCCCTCGGCCCGAGGGCTTTTTTTATTTGCAATAAACACTAGCAGCGGAATAGGCATATCCAAATGCAATTTTTGGCAGCTGCTACATTGAAGCGGAAGCATGATTGTGGGTATTCGTTTAAGTCGGTATGCATTGAGGGCAAAAGCTGATGCGAAGAATTTGCCGTTGTGGCTACCGATGTGGTCGGTGGTCTTGGCGTTGGGATGGTTGCTGCCTAATCATTACGTCCCATGGGTAGCCTTTCATTTTGATCTTTGGGTCGCTTGCTGCTTGGCCTTGGCTGCGACTGCCTTAGTGGTTAGCTCACGTCGATCAATTCGAATTCACCCGCTGGCTCTGCTTTGCCTGTTCCTGCTTCCTATTCCATTTTTTCAGTTTTGGTTCAGTTTGTTGCCCTTTATTGGGCAGGCATGGCTGGGAGGGGCTTTCATCTTCGGGTTTTTCTTGTCTCTTCTGGTTGGCGCCTATTGGGAAGACACGACTTCTGGCCAAGCCATCGACAGTCTTTTTCTGGCGATTGGCATCGCGGGCGTTGCGTCTGTTGGATTGCAGTTGTATCAGTGGTTGGGTTCATCGATAGATACGTTTGATCTCTGGATCATGGACAGCGGAAATGGACGGCCTTTTGCCAACTTTATCCAGCCAAATCAGCTGGCGACATTCCTGCTTTGGTCGTTGTTGGCGACCGCCTGGGGTGTCGCTCACAGTCAGATCCGCCAAAAAATCGCGATTTTTCAGTCGCTCTTTCTGTTGTTTGGTATTGCGTTGACTGGTTCGCGGACTGCATTTGTGGCTGTCGTTGGCTTGCTTTGTGCCACCTTTCTTTGGCGCAATCTATGGAAGTCCAAAGCAACAGTACCGACGGTGTTGGGATTGGCGGTGTTCTATTTCGTTTGCGTTTTCTTGCTACCGTCTATTGCGAAGCTGTTTGAACTTGCGATTCCGATGGGCTTGATAGAGCGCCCGGGCGGAGGCGTGAGAATTACCGTCTATCAGTTGTTTCTTGATGCCGCTTGGCAGCAACCCTTCTGGGGCTACGGCTGGGCGCAAAGTGCATTGGCACAAATGGCTGTGGCGGAAAATCATCCGCCTTTGGCAAGCATGTTTTTGCAGGCACACAACCTGTTTCTGGATCTTGTCATCTGGTGCGGCATACCGCTTGGCCTAGCCATCTCCGGCACGCTGATGTGGTGGTTTGTGGATATGGCCAAAAAAATTGCCAAACCCCGAGACGCCATATTGTTGATGTTTGTTGCAGTCGTTGGTTGGCATGCCATGCTGGAATTGCCCCTGCACTATGCCTATATGTTGTTGCCGACTGGATTGGTCATGGGTGTACTCAATTCTCGATTGGCCACGCCCGTGAGATTCCAGTTGAATCGATGGTGTTTGGGTTGCCTGTTATTGGCAGGAATCACACTGCTCACCTTCATAGCTAGAGATTATGTACAGATCGAAGAAAATTTCCGAGTTTTGAGATTTGAACGTGCTCGGATAGGTGCAACCCCAGCGCAAAAGCCTGATGCTGTGGTGTTGCTAAATCAAATGGATGAGTTTGTAAAACTGGGTCGCACACCAGCAAAACAAGGCATGACGGCTGAGGAGTTGGCCTGGATGCAGAAAGCTGCCTATGCGTATCCGGGTTTGAGCA
>JAUXQA010000344.1 GCA_030683195.1 Rhodoferax sp.
AGACCGTGTTGGGCCGTGGCCCGCACCAGCCGCCCAAGTCAACCCTCAGCGCTGGCTGACCTGACTCATCCTGCGCTGTCCCCTGCGCGTCGACATCCCAGGCCAACATCTGCCAGCATGGCGCCTTATGAACACAGATCAGCCCCATCCCGACACGCTCGCCCCCACCGCCTTGCTGGACAGCGCCCACCCGGCCATCCAGGCCTTTGTGCAAACCCACGCCCTGGGCTCCACAGACCGCGAGCGGGCCGTGGCCCTGTACTACGCCGTGCGCGATGGCTTTCGCTACGACCCCTACCGGATTGACCTGTCAAGCGCCGGCATGACGGCCAGCGCGGTGCTGGCGGCGAGCTATGGCTGGTGCGTGCCCAAGGCGGCGCTGCTCACGGCCGCCTGCCGGGCCGCAGGCATTCCTGCGCGGCTGGGCTTTGCCGATGTGCGCAACCACCTCTCGACCGAGCGCATGCGCGAGACCATGAAAACCGACATTTTTGCGTGGCACGGCTACACCGACATCTGGCTGGACGGCGCCTGGCACAAGGCCACACCCGCGTTCAACATCGAGTTGTGCGAAAAATTCGGGCTGCTGCCCCTCGAATTTGATGGCACCAGCGACTCCATCTACCACCCGTTCGACCGCGCCGGCAACCGGCACATGGAATACGTGAAGCAGCGCGGCACCTTCAATGACCTGCCACTGAGTGAGATCGTGGCCACCTTCCGCGAGGTTTACAGCAACTGGATGCCCGAGGGCGCCAGCACCGGCCAACTGCACGGCGCCGACTTTGCGGCCGATGTGGCGGATGAAACCCGGCCTGCTTAGCCCGCCAGAACCTTCCAACCGAGGTTTTGAGGGCTTTTTAAGCTAAATGAGCCGCTAGCCGGCGTATTGCTTTGGCCAGAATACTAAAAGTCATAGCAATATGTACCTCTGAAAACCCTCAGACTACTTGCCCCAGCGCAGAACCATCGGGTCCAGCCGGCGGGCGGTTTCCAGCAAGCCTTTTCGCACCTCGGGGTGCATGGCGGGAAATGGGTGACGGGGGCCTTCGCACTCAATGACGCCACCGGCCTTCATGAGCGCCTTGGCCGTCAAGATGCCGCCCTGGCGATTTTCATAATTGATGAGCGGCAGCCAGCGCGTGTAGTGCGCCACGGCTTCCTCGCGGTTGCCCGCGGTGTAGGCGTCCATGATCTGGCGGATACCGTCGGGGTAACCTCCGCCCGTCATGGCGCCGGTGGCGCCCGCGTCCAGATCGGGCAGCAACGTGATGGCTTCCTCGCCGTCCCAAGGGCCTTCAATCGCATCGCCACCCAGGCGAATCAATTCGCGCAGCTTGGACGCGGCACCGGCCGTCTCGATCTTGAAATACGCGACGTGCTCAATCTCTTTCGCCATGCGCGCCAGGAACGGCACCGAGAGCGGCGTGCCGCTCATGGGTGCATCCTGGATCATGATGGGAATGTCGATGGCGCTTGAGAGCGCAGCGTAGAACTCATAAATCTTTTCTTCGCTCGCCCGCAAGGTGGCGCCGTGGTAAGGCGGCATCACCATCACCATGGCCGCACCCAAGTCCTGCGCGCGGCGGCTGCGCTCGGCACAAACCCGTGTACCGAAATGCGTGGTGGTCACAATCACCGGCACGCGGCCGGCCACATGCTTGAGGATGGCGGCGGTGAGCACCTCGCGCTCGTCGTCCGACAGCAGGAACTGCTCGGAGAAGTTGGCCAGGATGCACAGGCCCGTGGAGCCGGCATCGATCATGAAATCAATGCAACGCAACTGGCTGGGCAAGTCCAGCTCGCCAGCGTCGTTGAAGGTGGTGGGCACCACCGGAAATACGCCCTTGTAACGTGCTTGCATGTTATTCAATGATGTTGAACTGGTCCAGGAACTCGGTCTTCATCGTCAGGCCCAGGCCGGGCTTGTTGTCATCGAGTTGCACAAAGCCGTTTTCAGCCACCGGCTCGCCGTCAAAGATGTAATAGAACAATTCGTTGCCGACTTCCACGTCAAACATCGGGAAGTACTCGCTCATGGGCGAGGCAATCGTGCTCATGGTGAGGTGGTAGTTGTGCATCTGGCCCGCGTGCGGAATGACCGGCACGCTGAAGGCTTCGCACAGCGCATTGATCTTGTGAGCGGCCGTGATGCCCCCCACGCGGTTGGTGTCGTACTGCACCACCGACACGGCTTTTTTGTCCAGCAACTGCTTGAAGCCGTAAAGGCTGAACTCATGCTCACCGCCCGAAATCGGAATGCTGGTGAGTTGGTTGAGTTCGGCGTAGCCGTCGATGTCGTCGGCAATCACGGGTTCCTCCAGCCAGCGTGGCTCGTATTTCTCCAGTTTAGGCAGGATGCGCTTGGCGTACTCCAGATTCCAGCCCATGTAGCACTCCAGCATCAGGTCGTTGTCGTAGCCAATGACCTCACGGATGGCCTCGACCGATTTCAGATTCTCGGCAACCCCTTTTTGCAGGTGCGCCGGGCCGTAGCCAAAGCGCATCTTGAAGGCGGTAAAACCCTGGTCTTTGTACTTTTGGGCCTCCGCCTGCATCTCGTCCAGGTTGGTCCGGTACAGCTTGGAGTAATAGCAGGGAATTTTTTCCTTGGTGCGTCCACCGAGCAACTTGAAGACTGGCTTGTTGACCGACTTGCCCAGAATGTCCCAGATGGCCAGGTCAATAGCCGAAATGGCGGCCATGGTCACGCCCTTGCGGCCCCAGGCGTGGGTAGCGCGGTACATGCGCTGCCAGAGGTACTCGTAGTCCCAGGGGTCCTGGCCCAGCACCAGGGGCGTGAGGTACTGGTCGATGATGGCTTTGGCAATGGCGGGCGCCAGGGCCACATTGCCCAAGCCGATGATGCCGTCATCGGTTTCGATCTCCACCACCGTCCAGGAGTGAAAGCGGAAGGTGCTCATGGACTCGGTTTTGGAATACACCAAATCCATGGCGTTGGAACAAAAGTTACCTTGGGGCGGAACGGTCTTGCCCTTCCATTCGAAAACACGGGCGCGTACAGATTTGATTTTCATGGTGATGTTGCGAAGTTAAAAGTCAAGCGTTGGAGGTTGGCAAACGTGCCGCACCCATGCGGCACGCAATCTGGAAAGCATTGAGCGTGGCGTTCACATCGGCCCGACCCTGACCCGCAATGTCATACGCCGTGCCATGCGCTGGCGTGGTGATGGGTACGGGCAGGCCGCCCTGCACCGTCACACCTTTGCTGAAGCCCATGAGCTTGATGGCAATCTGGCCCTGGTCGTGGTACATGGTGACGATGGCCTGGTACTCGCCATCGCGCGCCTTCAAAAAGATGGTGTCTGCCGGGAACGGCCCGGCCACCGGAAAGCCCTGCGCATTCAGTGCCGCCACGGCCGGGGCAATGGTGTCGATTTCTTCGCGCCCGCAGGTGCCACCGTCACCGCCATGCGGGTTAAAGGCTGCCACGGCGACCTTGGGCTGGGCAATGCCATTGGCCTGCAGCGACTGGTAAATCAGCTTGGCAGCGTCCACGATGCGATCGGTGCTGAGCAGGGCCGCTGCATCCTTGAGCGGAATGTGCGAAGACACGCGCGAGGTCCACAAGTTGCCCAGCGTGTTGAACTCGCAAAAGTAGCCGGTCACGCCCAGATACCGGGCAAAGTGGTGCAACTCGTCTTCATGCTTCAAGCCGCCCTGCTTCATGGCAAATTTGTTGAGCGGGGCAAAACAAATGGCATCGACCTCACCGCGCTGAGTGCCATCCATGCACAGGTTCAGCACCTGCAAGGCGGACGCACCACAGGCGGCTTGCGCCTGGCTGCGCTGCAC
>JAUXQA010000345.1 GCA_030683195.1 Rhodoferax sp.
CCATCGCTTGGCACCTTCCAAAGTGAGCGTTTCACCGGCCTGCGGCTCAATGGTTACCGGCGCTGTCATGGCGATTTTTTGCGACGCTGCGGCGGGCTTCAGGGTCACGGGCGCAGTCATGGCTATTTTGGCGGGCTCGGTGCCGCCTGCGGCCTTGTTGTCACCAAAAATATAGCCGGCAATGGCCCGAAACCCCTTGTTGGAAGCCTCGCTCATGTCGCCCTCTACCCAAGTCTCGGCCACGACAAAGGGCGCGTAGCGGCGCAGCTCAATGCTGTTGTCTTTGGACAGAACTTCAAATTTGGGCTCTTCGGTCGCCATGGCAGTGCCTCCCAGCAGCAGCCCGAGGGCCATAAAAACAAAGGGTTGAAGGGCGGCTCTCATTCTGTGCCAGCCTGCGTGTCGGCCACCGCAGGGGCGGGCTCCCCAGCCTGGCCATCGGGTGTTGGGGCGCACATGGTGTCGCCGTTCCATTGCTGACCGCACCAGCAGCGGCCCTGTGCGTCAATCATGCAGGTGCCTGTGCCGCAGCAGCGTTCGTCGTCAGTCATGCTGATTCTCCTTGGGTAAAAATGAATACTGATCAGTTCAAAACTGTACCACCACGGGCGCAAACTGCTGCCTGCTCTGTCAACTGACCTTACTCATTCACTTTTCAAACCCCCATGCTTCACTTTCTCGCACAAGCCTGCCGGCACTATCTGCTGGCGCTGCAGTTTTTTACCCGCATCCCCGTCACAGGACGCCTGGCGCACTGGGTGGGCTTCAGCCCGGCCCTGTTTAGGGCCAGCGCAGGGCATTTTCCTGGGGTGGGCTGGATGGTGGGTGGCTTGCTGGCGGGATTCACCGCGCTGCTGCTGGCGGCGTTGCCCGGCCATGCGTTTTCACCGCTAGTGGCGGCTGCCCTCGGCACGGCGCTGGGGGTGCTGATGACGGGCGCGTTTCATGAAGACGGCCTCGCCGATGTGTTCGACGGACTGGGCGGCAGCCCGGACCGGGACCGCGCGCTGATCATCATGAAGGACTCCCGCGTAGGGGCGTTTGGTGCCATCGCCGTCATGTTGGTGTTGCTGACCAAAGTGGCCCTGCTGGCCCTGCTGGGCTCTGTGAGTGGCACGCTGATGTGTGTAGCGCTGTTTTTGGCGCATGTGGTGTCGCGCAGCTGGCCGCTGCTGTTGATTCGGCTGATGCCGCATGTGGGAGATGCCGCCGGGTCCAAGTCCAAGCCCTTGGCAGACCAAATCAGCGCCAAGAGCCTTTTAACCTCATTTTTATGGTTTTTTGGGGCTCTGGCCGGCGTGATATATGCCTTGGAGTATTCAACTTTAATAGCAATTGACATGGCCGGGTTTGCGCTGCTGCCTGCGCTGGCAACCGCGCTGGCCTTGTCCGCGTTGGCTTGGGGGATGATGGGACGCTGGTTTTGGCGGCGTTTGCGGGGTTTTACGGGGGATTGCCTGGGTGCCACCCAGCAGGTCTGCGAGCTGGCGTTTTATCTGGGTCTGGCGGTGAGCTTGTGAAGGCGGGGACGTCATGAGCCTCTGGCTGGTCCGCCACGCGCAGCCGCTGATCGAGCCCGGCATCTGCTACGGCGCCACCGACGTGCCGGCCGATGCGCGGGCCACATTGGCCGCCGCGCAGGCCATGGCCAAGGTCTTGCCCCGAGACGTTGTCATACTGTCTTCGCCGCTTCAAAGATGTGAGCAACTGAGCCAATCGATCTGCCGGCTACGACCCGATTTGACTTATAAATTGGATGAAAGGCTCGTGGAGATGGATTTTGGCACCTGGGAGGGTCAGCGTTGGGATGACATTGCACCCGCTGAACTGCAAAACTGGACCGATGCCTTTGACACGTGGCGCTGCGGCGGGGCCGAATGTGTGGACGAGATGATGGCGCGGGTGGCTGAGCTGTGGAACACCGCCCGGGCCAGCGGACATAAGGCAGTGTGGATCACCCATGCCGGGGTGATTCGCGCCGCCACACTCGTAGCAGGTGGCACGCGCAGTATTAGCAGGGCGGAGCAATGGCCGGTAGAGGGGCCGGCCTTTGGCACGCACCGGGTGCTGGCGTACGCACCGCCCGAGTCGCACTCTTATTTTCCGTCGCGTTGATGCTCAAGCAGGCCGGGGCGTCTTGGCCTTGAAATCGCAATACTCGCTCACGGCGCACTGCCAGCACAGGGGCTGGCGTGCCTTGCAGACATACCGTCCGTGCAATATCAACCAATGGTGGGCATCCACCAGGTACTCGGGCGGAATGCGCTTGAGCAGCTTGCGTTCCACCTCCAGTGGTGTTTTTCCAGGGGCCAGGCCCGTGCGGTTGCCCAGCCTGAAGAGGTGCGTGTCCACCGCCATGGTGGGCTCCCCAAACGCCACATTCAGCACCACATTGGCGGTTTTGCGGCCCACGCCGGGCAGCGCTTCCAGCGCCTCACGGGTTCGGGGCACCACGCCGCCATGCTGGTCCACCAAAATGCGGCAGGTTTGCATCAAATGCTTGGCCTTGGAGTGGTACAGGCCAATGGTCTTGATGTAACTCTCCAGGCCGTCCAGGCCGAGGTCCAGTATTTTTTGCGGCGTGTTGGCAACCGCAAAGAGCCGGCGCGTAGCCTTGTTGACGCCCACGTCGGTGGCTTGGGCCGACAGCAACACGGCTGCAAGCAACTCAAACACCGAGCTGTAGGCCAGCTCGGTTTGGGGATTGGGGTTGGCGGCCTGGAGGGTGGCAAAAAAAGCCTTGATCGCTGCGCGTTTCATGGAGTCCTGGGGGTGCTGTGGGCTTGAATAATAATGTCAATTCCACGCACCTGAAAGACCCCATGCAATTTGCCGACCGCCTGAATAACGTTGAAACCTCTGCCATCCGTGAACTCTTCAAGCTGTTGGGCAAGCCCGGCATCATCAGATTTGCGGGCGGGTTCCCGGACCCCGCACTTTTTGATGTGGAGGGCATCAAGGTCTCCAGCGATGCGGTGCTCACCGCCAACCCCGGGCCGGTGCTGCAATATGGTGCCACCGAAGGTTACGGACCACTGCGAGAAGGCATCAGCGCCTTCATGGCCAACAAAGGCGCCACGGTCAAACCCGAGGGACTGATCGTGACCACGGGCAGCCAGCAGGCGCTGGATTTGATCGGCAAATGCATGATCTCACCGGGCGACAAAGTGATTGTCGAAGCGCCCACGTTTCTGGCCACCATCCAGTGCTTCAGGCTGTACGGCGCCCACATCATCAACGCCCCCATTGACGCAGATGGTGTGGATGTGGACCAGTTGGAGAAGCTCATTGAGGAGCACAAGCCCAAGCTGGTCTACCTGATCCCTACCTTTGGCAACCCCAGCGGCGCCACCCTGAGCCTGGCGCGGCGCAAGCGCATTCTGGAGATCGCCGCCCGAACCCAGACGCTGGTGGTGGAAGACGACCCCTACGGTGAGTTGTACTTTGACCAGCCTCCGCCGCCGAGCATGCTGGCCTTGAGCGACGACATTCCCGGCAGCCGCGAGTGGCTGGCACACTGTGGCAGCTTCAGCAAGATCCTGAGCCCGGGCTTGCGCGTGGGCTGGATGATTGCGCCGTCTGCGCTACTGGCCAATGCCACCATGTGCAAACAATTCAGCGACGCCCACACCAGCAACCTCACGCAAGCCATTGCCGCCCACTACCTCACGCTCAACCGGCTTGACGGTGCGCTGGCCGTGGTGCGCACGACCTACGCCGAGCGTGCCCGAGTGATGGCAGAGTCGCTGCGCCGCGAGTTGGGCAGCGCCATTGCGTTCAACCAGCCTCAGGGCGGCATGTTCTTCTGGGCCCGGCTCACGGGCGCAGAGGGCAAGAGCAGCCATGCCGGTGAATTTGCCAAGCGCGCCATCGACAGAGGTGTGGCCTTTGTGCCTGGTGCGCCATTCTTCGCCCACGACCCTGACCCGTCCACCTTTCGCCTGAGCTTTGCCACCGTAGGCCTTGAGAAAATTGAGGAGGGCATTGGTCGGCTGGGGCAGGCACTCTAAAACGTTCCATCCACGCCAGCATGATCTTCACCAAGACAGTCAAAGGCCGGGCGGAGGTGGCCCACCGGGAACTGGGCCTGAGCCCCGTGCAACGGCGCTTGCTGATCCTGCTGGATGGACTCAAAACAGCGGCTGAACTGCAAGCGTTTGTTCGGGTGGATGAACTCGACGCCGCTCTCGCCCATCTGCAACAAGCCGGTTTGATTGAGGCCACCGACGCCCTTGATGGCTTGACCGTGACCGCTGCGGTCGGTTTTACGGCGGCCGGTCCTCAGGAGATACCCCGCGCTGCCACAAGCCCCGCCGAATTTTTCAAAGTGCGTGAAGAAACCTCGCGGTTTGTCATGGAGCACCTGGGCGCCGCAGGCGAACCCATTGGCGCCGCCATTGACCGTTGCAACAGCCCCGCCGAATTGCGCAAATTGCTGCGGGGGGTGGAAATTTTTATAGGCCAACGCTTGAGCGCCGAGACGACGCAAACCTTTGCGCGTCACTTTGGTGCTTTGCTGCTCTAGCGCTAGAGGTTCACTTTTCCTGCAGCCGGTTGATGTATTCCATCAAGGCCAGGATGCGGGAGCGAACGTAGGTCTCGGGGTCATAGGGCACATCCACGTAATATTCGGCTGCCTTGGTCCGGTAATCCTGGCCCCAGACGGGCATGTCACGCGAACCGTGGCTGGCTACGTTGCCGCCCTCAATCGACTCGTACATGCGGCTCACGGGGAACACGCCCCCGTTGCGCTTGGTGAGCGTCG
>JAUXQA010000347.1 GCA_030683195.1 Rhodoferax sp.
CCGCGCGGCAAAGACTTCAACATGCGCTGGATTGCGAGCATGGTGGCCGACGTCCACCGCATCCTGACCCGTGGCGGCATCTTCTTGTACCCCTGGGACAAGCGCGAGCCGGGCAAGCCAGGCAAGTTGCGCCTGATGTACGAAGCCAATCCCATGAGCTGGCTGATCGAGCAAGCCGGCGGCGCCGCCACCAACAGCCAGCAACGCATTCTGGACATCCAGCCCGGCAAACTGCATGAACGCGTGAGCGTGATTCTGGGCTCAAAAAACGAAGTGGAACGGGTCACTGCGTACCACAACGCTGCCTGAATGACGATATCGGGCGGGCTATAATTGCCGGCTTGGTGAGGCCGGTGTAGCTCAGTCGGTAGAGCAGCTCATTCGTAATGAAGCTTACCACTACAAAAATACCTGTTATAAATCAAATACTTAAATGCGCCCGAGGGCGCATTTTTCGTTTCTGGCACACTGATGGCACAATGCGATCAACGCGCCAAAACAATCCAGAGCGACTTTTCATGATGATCGATACGCATCGAACGCGCACTTGCCAGGAGAAAAAATAATGGCAAGCATCAGAGTACGAATTGATGCAGGCGGCAGCAAGTCGTATCACGTGCAGGTCCGCATCAAGGGATTTCCCCCACAAACCAAGACATTCGACACACTGTCAACAGCCAAAAAGTGGGCTAGTCTCGTTGAAACCGAACTTCGAAATGGTCGATGGATGCCCCGAATCGAAGCTGAAAAACACAGCGTGAGAGAGGCGTTGGAAAAGTATCTGGACGAATACCTCAAGCCAAATTTCCCAAAAAGACTCAAAACCAGCGGCGCACAACTGGGTTGGTGGATAGAAAAAATGGGGGCATATAACCTTGCCGACCTAACCCCAGAACTCATTGGTCGTTACCGCGACGAATTGCGACAGACGCCACTAAAGAATGACAAGCATCGAACCCCAGCAACAGTCGTGCGGTATATGGCAGTTCTATCACACGCACTGACAATTCTTGCAAAAGAATGGGGATGGATTGAAGAATCGCCAATGTCAAAGGTTAGCAAGCCGAAGGTCAAAAATGCACGAACACGTTTTCTCGGTGAAGATGAACGAGAGCGCCTACTTGCCGCAGCCAAAACATCTGAAAGCAAGTACCTGTAGGCCATAGTGCTACTGGCGATTTCTACGGGCATGCGTCGAGGGGAAATACTTTCACTTCAGTGGAAACATGTCATGCTAAATGCAGATTGTCAGTCAGCATTGATCATCCTTGAGCATACTAAAAATGAAGATCAACGAGGGATTCCTCTTGTTGGAACTGCGCTTCTTGAAATAGAAAGACTTCGCCAAATTGTTATCCATGCGAACCATGGCAAACCGAATCCTGAAGCGTTGCTTTTTCCTAGTGACCGCACCCCTGGGAAATCACTGGAAATAAGAAAAGCATGGGACACAACGGTACGAAAAGCTGAGCTTGATAGTCACTTCAAATTTCATGACCTACGTCATACGGCGGCATCTTACCTTGCCATGAATGGGGTTATGTTGCGAGATATCGCTGAGATATTGGGGCATAAGAGCATGGACATGGTAAAGAGATACTCTCATTTGTCCAAAGATCACTTACTTGGGGTCATGACCCAACTAAACACCCGTCTGAACAATGAAACTTTGAAGGACAAGTAAGATGAGCTACCTTGGCGACATCTTCACGCTGCTACTGGTGGATGGCAACTACCCCTTCAAATTGTCAGCAGAAGAAGAACGCCTCAGCAATGATGACTGGGCTTGGCTTTTCCTGCGTCTGAACCCACTCTACCGACATGACTACCACCTCTACAGAGGCGTGAATTCGGGACAATGGAACGAATTGAGAAAAATATATCGGCCAGGCTTATTGATCTTCCCGCGTCAAACCGTTTCGCACCCTCCGCACTTCGTCGTAAGTGATCAAGGTGTCAAGAAATTCGTTCCATCGTTTATTGAACAGTTGCCCGAACAACTGGCAAATAAGGACTCACGTTACTTTAGCGTTGACAAGGAACAGCTGACTGGAAAATTAGAAGGACTCAATTACACCCCCACCACTTTACGCGACTACCTCGCTACTGTTAAAGGTCTGATTCCCTTCACTTCAATCACCTTGACAGATTTTGAGGCCCCACGAACATTCGGGATTGCTACATGGATCGATCCCGACTTGCTGCCGCTCGTAGATCGCTCACACACTTTCAACAATCAAAAAAACGAAGGTAAACGAACCGTCCATGATAATTCGACATCCTCAGAGAATTTCGTCAATTCAGTAGAAATCGAATCAGATCAAGACCAAAAATGTAGTGTTCCAACCAAGAAAGCATTTGTACTGACCCCACTGCCGGAGTCGTGCTCATGGTTTTATTTGGGGTCCGAGCCGCTCTGGCAAGTCAACACTTGGGCTGTAGCACCCCCGGAGTTGCGTCATTTCAATCTAGGTGGTGAAAACATAATAATTGGGGTTGAGAACTCATTCAGGACAGTTACAAATATCACTCAGACCTTCAGGAGTGGGGAAACGTGCCATATCGAATTGAGCCTCAAAAAAGGAGAACCTATCCCCACCAGTTTTTCGGGATTCTCGTCAACACATTTTCACTTCTTGGTTTGTCTGGATGGATATGTTAAACCGCAGATTGATCTAATAAAGCCTATCGCTGAAGCATTTAAAGCCTTGCATCGAACCTATTACCCAGTTGGTGTAGCTCGCGGTAAATTCCCGAAATTTGATCCGGTGATTTTTGATCCCGAGAACAAGCCAATCAACTTTACCGGCCCTATTGTTTCAGCGTACAAGTCCATGAGAAGGGACCCAAACGTACTTCGAAAGCACTGGCGACAAGTTACCATTGATGTCGCAGGACCGCTTATTCAACAATATGAGATGGTCATTCGCACTCTCGAAAATGCTCAAAATGATCTGAGTAACCAACTAACCTTCGAAATACGAAAAAGAGCAGGGAGAGAACCCACCACAGGAGACAACTGGCTGAAGATGGCGCTCTGCGTAGTTGAACTCCATTGTTTCGGGAACAAAAATAGTTCGGCCAATCTCTATTCTCAGCAGAATATGAGGGAAGCTTTTTATGACATTAATTCCGATCTTTATTGGAAAATTCGGGGTAAATCCAACCCATCATCGAGTAACCTTCGAGCCGGTGCTGAATTGATCAAAACGAAGGCAGACAAGTTGGACTCTACAAACCTGAGCAAGATTCGTGATGCACAAAAAAATGGCGAAAAACTTGTGCGTGGCTGGTATGAGTTCATAGCGACACTGAATTTCAGAGAAAAAACGGACGTCAGCACTATCGCCAAGCCAAACTGATCTATTTGAGACAGCACCTGCAATAAACACAATCACAGGCCGGCCATTCTATTCATGCATCAACGTCGCAGTGATGTTTGGAATAAACACAAAATCCACCACATGAGACTAATGAGTTTGGCAACTCAAGTTCGACACTTCCTGCATGTAAGTGATTGATTCCATTAGAAATGGAAGTCAAACCGCAGACTACAAAACGTGCTTGGCGAGGTCT
>JAUXQA010000348.1 GCA_030683195.1 Rhodoferax sp.
GCCAGATGCGCCGCTGCGTGGTGCCGTCGGAGTAGGTGAAGGCTTCGTCCAGCACGCCCTGGTCGCCGTTCCAGGTGCAGGTCATGACCACCGTGAAGCGCTTGACCACGCTGCCGCCCCGGTCGGTGAACACCCCGTAGGCGTCGAGCGTTCCGTTGAAGTACTGCTGCAGGTCGAGCACCGGTTTCTCAAGTGCATACGACTGGATGTTTTGTGAGGCGCAGCCCGACAGGCCCAAGGCAGCAGTGGCGGTGGCAGCGGTCAGGAGCAGGCGTCTTTTCATGGGGACTTTCGAATGATGAGGGTGTAGAGCAGCGTGCCGGCCAGGGCTTTCAGGGCGCAGGGCAGCAGGCAATAAGCGAAAGTAAGGGTTTGCAGCGCAGCTTCGTCACGGGCGCCAGGCGCATAGCCCAGCAAGGCCAGCGCGGGCAGCGCCACGCCAGCGGCCAGGGCCAGGTTGAGCTTGGTGGCAAAGTTCCACCAGCCAAAGTAGGCGCCCTCGGCGTGGCCCTGGTCGCCTTCGGCCTGAATGGTGCCGGCCAATAACGCACTGGGCAGGGCCAAATCAGTCCCCAGCGCGATGCCAGACAGGGCGCACACCACCACAAACGCGGTGACATCCCCCGTGCCGAGTTGCGCAGCAAAAATGAATACCGCTATCGACAGCACCATGCCCAGCCCCCAGGTGCGGGCCAGACCGATGGCGCGCACCACGCGCAACCACAGCGGGATGGTGAGTGCCGCACACAAGAAATAACTGCCCAGAAACAAAGGCTCGGTCGCAGCCGGCGCCTGCAGCCGGTCCTGCACAAAAAAGAGGATGAGCGTGGCGGGGATGGCACTGGCGATGCCATTGACCATGAACACCGCCAGCAACGAGCGAAAGGCGGGACGCGAGAAGGGCAGCCACAGAGAGGCGGTCGCACGCGGACGTGGCACCACAGCGGGTGCCGGAGCTCGACGCCAGGCCAGCCAGCCCGCCACCAGCGCCACATAAAACAGGGCGGTGGTGGCGGGCAGACCCAGCGCCACCGGGGTGATTGAGGCCAACACCACACCCAGCAGCCCCAGCCCCTCCCGCCAGGCCACCACGCGGCTGCGCTGGCCCTCGTCGCCGCCCAACATGGCGCCCCAGGACTGGTGCAGGATGCTCAGCGCACTGTAGGCGGCGTAGGTCAGCATCAGGCAGGCCGTGGCCCAGATCACGAGTGCGAATAACTCACGCACGGGCGGGAAAAAAAGCAGGGTGAAACCCACGCCCAGCATGAAAGCCGCCAGGGCGGCCCAAGCCAGCACGACGCCCTTGCTGCGCAGGTACAGCCGGTCGCTCCAGCGGCCCAGCAGCGGGTCGATGAACGCATCAAACAGCCGCGCCCCGAGCAACACAGCGCCCAGCGTAGCCAGCGGAACGCCAAATTCACGGGCGTAGTAATTGGGCAGCACCACATACAGCGGCAGCGCCACAAAGGCCAGGGGCAGGCCCATCAGCCCATAGCGCCAGCCTTGCTGCCAGCCAAAAACCAGGCGAGTGGCCCGGTGTTTGGCCGATGCTGCGTTCTCGGCGCTCATGCGTTGGGACGGGACAGCAGGGCGCGCCGCATTTCGGGCTCGCTGGTGGCCGGAGACAGCCAGATACCAAAAAACAAGCGGCTGAAGTCGGGATCAGCCACACCAGGGCGCGCCTGACCATTGAGCCAGAATTCCGCCCCGCGGGTCGGGCTGTGCAAGCCGGTCAGGCGGTCGCCCGAGCGCACGTCGGGGAACGAGGCCTGCATGGCTGCCAGCCAGGCTTGCGACTGGGCGGGGCTGAACTGGCCGCCCCGCGCCATCTCCACCAGCGAGCGCTCGGCAATCGCCTGGCCTTTGAGGTCGCGCAGGTAGGTGAGCGCCAGGGCCATCGAATGTCGCTCAAAACTCTCCGCAGCAAACCCGGGCTCGACCCACAGGGTGGCGTCGTACACGCTGAACCCGAACACCCGCAAGCGCGTGGACCCCAGGCGCTGACCACCTGGCAGGCCGCGCGCCACCTCTGGGGGCACTGCGGACGTGGTTTGACTGAATGCTGCCGTGGCCAGCGCAGTCAGGCTGCTGGCGGCGGCGCTCTGAAGCAGGGTGCGGCGTTGGAGAGTCATGGTGGCAAGGCTCCTGGAGGGATAAAGTCAATGCTTCAAGCGGCGCGTTTTTGCAGTGTGTACTGGACCACGTCGATGTTGTTCTCGGTGAATGCCGCCTCGCAATACGCCAGGTAAAACTCCCAGATGTGCATGAAGCGCTCATCGAAACCTTCTTGAAGCACCTGTGCCCGGTGAGCCAGAAAGGCGTCGCGCCAGCGTTTGAGCGTCTCGGCGTAATCATGGCCAAAAGCGAACTCGTCCACCACCTCCAGGCCCGCAGCAGCAGCCTGGGCGCGGAACTCGCGCGGGCATGGCAGGCAGCCGCCGGGGAAGATGTATTGCTGGATGAAGTCGGTAGAACTCACATAGCGGTCAAACAACGTGTCATCAATCACGATGCTTTGCACACAGGCCCGCCCACCCGGCTTGAGCAGTCGCGAGACCGTGGCGAAGTAAGTGGGCCAGTATTCGCGGCCCACGGCCTCGATCATCTCGATAGAGCAAATGGCGTCAAACGGCCCGTCGTTGATGTCGCGGTAGTCCTGCAGGCGCAAGTCGGCTTGGGCACCAGTGCCGGTGCTCACGCCCAGGCGCTGCATGCGGGCCTGCGCAAAGGCAAGCTGCTCGGTGCTGAGCGTCACGCCGGCAATGGATGCGCCCAGCTCGGTGGTGGCCATCTCGGCCAGGGCACCCCAGCCGCAGCCGATCTCCAGCACCCGGTCGCCCGCCTTGACGCCGGCGAGTTCCAGGGCGCGGCGCACCTTGGCTTTTTGGGCCTGGGCCATGCTCTGATTCAAGTTACCGTTAAACAGGGCCGACGAGTAGTTCATGGTCTCGTCCAGCCACAGCGTGTAAAACGCGTTGCCCAGGTCGTAGTGGGCGTGGATGTTTTTCTGGCTGTTGGAGCGCGTGTTGCGGTGCAGCAGGTGTTTGATGCGGTACAGCAGGCGCCCGGCCCAGGTGCCGTAGATCACACTCTCGACCTCGGCGCGGTTTTTGATCAAGACACGCAGCAATTCGGTCAGGTTGGGCGTGGTCCAGTCGCCCGCAATAAAGGTCTCTGCAAAACCGATGTCACCCGACTTGAGGACGGCGGCGCACATGTTCCAGTTGTGCAGGTGCAATGCGGCGTGGGGCAAAGCGTCGCCGCCAAAGCGCTGCATGGTGCCATCGGGCATTTGCAAGGTGAGGCTGCCGTGGCGCAGGCGCTGCAGCAGTTTCAATACCGTGCGGGCGGCCGCTGGCGTACCGGTGGGAATAGTGAAGCTGCGCGTGGCCGTGTCAGCGTTGCCGTTGGTCGAGGTGTTCATGATCTTGCGGGTTCAGCGGGTGGTGAAGTTGGTGGGCGGCGTGGGCTTGCCAAAAAAAGGCGCCTTTTTGATGAATAGCTTGACGGCCTGCCAATGGATGCGCAGCACCACGCCCAGCGTCATGGCGGGGTAGCGCCACACGGCGCGGCGCAGGGACTGCGCGTTGAGCGGCTCCAGCACGCCGCTCACACTGGTCTCGATGACGGGGCCCTGCGCGTCGTCAAAGTCCACGCGGGCCACGGTGCGTTTCAGGTCCGGCGTGAGCATGAAGCGAAAGCGGTAGCCGCCCTCCACGGGGCAAAAAGGCGACACATGAAACACCTTGGCCGCGCGCTGCTCCACGCCAAAGCGCGGCGTATCCAGCAAGTAACAATGGCGCTCGCCAAAGGTGTTGTTCACTTCCACCACCACGGCGCGCAGCGTGCCGTCCGGCGTGTGGCAGTACCAAAAGCTTACCGGTTTGAAGGCAAAGCCCAGCACCCGGGGGTAGCAGTGCAGCCAGACCTCGCCAGTGGCATCAAAAATGTCTTCGCTGTGCAGCAACTCATCGAGCCAGCCCAAGGCCCCACCCTGCGCCGGGCCCCGAGCGTCGCCATGGTCAGCGTCATAAAAACTCAACGCCGCCCAGCGGTTACGGGCCAGTGCGCCCGGGCCTTGGCGCTCCAGGCTGCGCATGGGTAGCATCAGGAAATAGGTGTCGTAGGCAAAGGCATGGCGGGTGGGCTTGAGCCGGGCGTGGCGCACCACGCCAAAGCCAATCAGGGCTTGGCTGGCCAGCGCGGGCACGTTCATGGAGGGCGTCAGGCTGCTCACATTCACATCCTATTGAGCCAGCACCGGCTGCAGCCGCCTGAGCACATCCAGGCCTGATTTGAGACCGTCTTCATGAAAGCCGTAACCCATCCAGGCCCCACAAAAATAGGTGTGTTGCTGGCCTTGCAAGGCAGGCATCAGAGCCTGGGCGCGAATGGCGGCCAGGTCAAACACCGGGTGCGCGTAATCAAACACGCCGTGCACATGGCGCGCCTCAATCTCGCGCAGCGGGTTCAGGGACACCACCACCGGCTGGGAAAAAGGCACCGGTTGCAGCATGTTGATGAGGTAGTGCAGGCACACCCGGGTCTCGTCCTGGCGCGCACCCCGAGCCGGCGCGGCCCGCTCGTAGTTCCAGGCCGCCCAGGCGCGGCGCTTGTCGGGCAATACCGAGGTATCGGTGTGCAACACGGCGCGGTTGGGCTGGTAGCGAATGGCACTCAGCGCGTCGACCTCGGCCGAGGTGGCATCGCTCAACATTGCCAGTGACTGATCGGAATGGCTGGCCAGCACCACTTTGTCAAAGCGCTCGGTCTGCCCCCGGGAGGTGACCGAGACACCCGAGGCGTCGCGCACGATGTTCTGCACCGGGCTGTTGAGGCGTTTGTCCGGGATACCGCTGATGATCTTGTCGACGTAGTGTTTGGCACCGCCTGCCACCGTCCACCACTGGGGCCGGTTGCTCACCTGAATCAGGCCGTGGTTGTGGCAAAACCGGATCATGGTGGCCACAGGAAACTTGAGCATCTGGTCAGTGGGGCAACTCCAGATGCAGCCCAGCATGGGCAAAAAATACCAGTCCCTGAATTCTTCCGACAGCGCATGCTGAAGCAAAAAATCAGACAAGGGCTGCATCAGCTCTGCCTCGGCATTGCGCACGGCGATGTCGGTAGCCAGCGTATTGAAGCGCAGCACGTCGCGCAGCATACGCAAGAAGCGCACATTGAGCAGGTTGCTGCGTTGGGCAAACACGGTGCTGAGCGACGAGCCACTCCACTCCAGGGCGCGCTGCCCGCCTGTGCGCGGCACCTGCACTGAAAACGACATGTCGGATTTGGCCGTCGTCACCTCCAGATCGGCCAGCAACTGAATCAGGTTGGGGTAAGTGCGCTCATTGAAGACCAAAAACCCGGTGTCTACGCCGTGCGTGACCGGCCCACCGGGGCCTGCCAGCGTGACATCAACCGTGTGGGTGTGCCCGCCAAAGTAATCGCCCGCCTCAAACAGGGTGACGTCTGCCTGCGCGCGCAAGCCGTGCGCCACCGCCAGCCCGGAGATGCCGGAGCCAACAACAGCGATCTTCATGCGGCTAACCCTGCAGGTGAGCCCATATCCGACAACAAAGAAATGACGGATTTAAAACGTATAGGTGATTTTGTGACCATGCGGTAATTTATCACATCCAACAGTCATTGACCATGACTATGAGAAAGCGAATTACCTGAGAAAGTCACATCGGTACGACTCAGTTGCCGCCCGGAACGCTACCAGGGCCGGTCCGAGGCGCCCGGTTTGGTCAGCGCCAGCAGGCGCGCCAGATTGACTTTGACCTTCACATCGCGGTGGGCAATGCTGGCCAGAATGCGGTAGTCCCGCTGGCTGGTGTCGCGCACGATCAACTCGCCCGTGGGCATGCCAGTGCGGTTGACCATGACCGCCACGCGTGGTGTGGTGGTGTTGGCGCCGCGCTTGATCACCACCGCCACCTCTTCGGTGGCCAGGCGCACAAAGGAGCCGGGGGAATAAATGCCGACCGCCTTGATGACGGCCGCACCGGCTTCGTCGATCTCGCGGTTTTCATCAAAATAACTCGCCTTCATGGCGCTGGCGGGCGTGTCTGGTGCGCGCGAGGCCCGGGGCGACAGGCGGGCGGCAAAAATGTCGGCCCGCTGGATCAGGCGCGCCACGCGCTGCCCCAGCGAGCGTGAGGCCAGACGTCCGGGGAGCTTGGCGTGGTGATCCAGCACCGCCTCCAGCCAGTCCGGGTCGGTGACACCGAGCTGCTCCAGCAGCCGCACCGAGTACATGGCGTGCTGCTCCACCTTGCGGGCTTGTTCTGGGCTGGGCGGCTGGTGTTGCACGGCCAGCTGGTCTTGCAGTTCGGTCATGGACATGTTCATGGTGAGCGCCACCTTGCCCACCAAATCGACGTCGGACGCAGGCCACTTCAGGACATCGCGGGCAGCCAGGCTGCACATCACACACACCAGCATGGCATGGGTGGCGCTGTATTGCCTGACCTCGCTGCTGGAGAGATGAATCAGCGCAAACAGGGTGCCGTCGGGGTTGTGCTCTGCGTGGCGCGCCAATTGAGAATAGAGCCGCTCCAGGCGGGGCAAAAACGTGGCGGGGTTCCCGTCACGCAGCAGGGTGTGGGCCTGGGCCTGCAGGTCCAGCCAGTCGGGCTCTGTGGTGTTTTGGTTATCACGGGCACTGGCCACCTCGAAGCTGGCAAACTGGCTTTCTGCAATTTGCCCCAGGGGAATGTCATCGCGTATCAGCGTGTGCAACTGGCCCACATAGGCCCGGCGCTGGCTTTCGGACTCCACCACGTTGACGAACAAGCGCCCGCGATGTCCCAGCAGCATGTCCAGGTCCTCCAGACTGTTCACCATGAACCCTTTTTGCGCCAGCAAGGCGCCATGCTGATCCCGGATGGAAAACGGCAAAGGCTTGCCCACGCGGATGGACTCGAGGTTAATGGAGACAAGGTTCATGAGGTGCGCAAAATATTCTCGGCCCGTTGGAGTGCCAAAAGCTGATGAGCATAAAGGATAGCCCAGCCTGCTAGCATCCGCTGCATGAGTGATTTACCCGCCTTTTCTGGCCTTTCAAGCCTCACGGACAAGTTGTGTGACCGTGACACCATCAAAGCCCGGGTGGCCCATCTGCCCCGACCGCTGGTGTTTACCAACGGCGTGTTTGATGTGCTGCACCGTGGCCATGTGATGTACCTGGCGCAGGCCCGCGCCTTGGGCGCCAGCCTGGTGCTGGCCCTGAACACCGACGCCTCGGCCAAACGCCTGGGCAAGGGGCCGGACCGCCCGCTCAATAACGAAGCCGACCGGGCCTTTGTCATGGCCGCCCTGGCCTCCACCAGCCTGGTGACCTGGTTTGACGAAGATACCCCGCTGGAGCTGATCGCCCACATCCAGCCCGACATTCTGGTCAAAGGGGGTGACTACGACATGCAAAAGCTGGCTGAGACCCGCGTGGTGCAAGCCTACGGCGGGCGGGCGCTGGCGCTGCCTTTTGTGGATGGCTACTCCACCACCGCGCTGGTGAGGAAGATTCGGGCGATTTAGGCCAATATATTGGCAAATAAGCCGCTAGGAGCCTGTCGGACTCAGGATTTCAAAAATCTGGGCAGTCTCGAAATTGCTTAAAAAGTAAGCGATTTCGGAGTTATTTTCGAGTTTTTGGTCTTTTCGCATGCGATGTCCTGCCCTCATCCAATTTTTGGACGAAGCACGGCCATGCGTTTGACATTCCAAGCCAGGCAAACCAGATTCCATTCACCCTTGACTTTGCGCAAGCCACGCAGCGAGAACTGTCTGAACCCCATTACCGATTTGATGATGCCAAACACCGGCTCTACCGTTTGCTTGCGAGCGGCGTAAGCCGCTCTGCCTGCCATCGTTGTCAAACGGTGTTTCATCGCCTGCATCGGTGTGGCATCTGGCTTCAAAGGCGCAGGCTGCGTAAAACGCTCGCTCCAGTGCGGGTGATGATCCTCGCGCTCCACTGCAATCAGGGGCACGACTGTTTCCTCTTCGCAGGCGGTGACGTTGTTCTCGCTGAAGTAGCCCGTATCTGCAATCAGGGCTGTGACAGGCCCGAGTGTGCCCGCTTGCTCTTTCAGCACTTTGAGCATCGGCTGAACTTGTTGTTTGTCATTGGTCGCCTGTGTCAGGGTGGTGGCCACCACCAGCATGGTGTGGGCATCGACTGCGGCCTGTGCGTTGTAGCACTGCTCGAAGCCGCCACCAGACACCGGCATGATGCGGGACTCTTCATCCGTCAGGTTGATCTGATCACTGTCACGCACGCCAGGCTCTGGGGCTGCGGGTGCAGCGCCGCCAGGCTTCCTGCCTGTCGCTTGCTCCTTGGCCTGGCGTTTTGCCATCTTCTCGTCAAACTCGGCCTTCTCCTGGGCATAGCGCTGTGCAGCACGCGCTGCGATCTTGGTCTTCGCTGCGGCCATGGCGGCGAGGCGGTCTTCGCGCAGTTTGAGCTCTTTGGGCAGGCTCATGCCATCGGGGATGTTGGCTGTGTCGGCAGATTCAGCCAAGGCCAGCAGATCCTGGACTTCCTTCTCCAACTGGGCTTCGAGTTTGACGATGTGTCCGTGCCAGAGTGCGTGATGGCGCGAAGCATTGGCGTGGATCTTGGTGCCGTCCAGACAAACCGTGCCCATCTTGAGCAGCTTCATCTCGCGGGCCATCTCCAGCACTTGTACAAAGAGCCCTGCGAGTTCGTCAATGAAACGCCGGCGAAAGGTGGCCAGGGTGTCGTGATCGGGGTGGCTGCCGGCTGCAATATAGCGAAAGGCCACCGAGTCGTAGGTTGCCATCTCCAGCTTGCGGCTGGAGAACACGCCAGTTGAGTAGCCATAAACCAGAATGGCCAGCAGGGTCGCGGGATGGTGGGCCTTGGAGCCACGACCTGCGTATTGGCGGGTCAGGCTGGAGAGATTGAGTCCATCAATGACTTCAACCACGAAACGCGCCAGGTGGTCATCGGTGAGCCACTCTTCTACCGACGGGGGCAGCAGGTAGTCGGTTTTGCGGTCAATGAGGATGAAGTTGGTCATGGTCAAAATCGCCTGTCAGATCAGGTTCTGACTTTAACATTTCACTATGATTTAAATAGCGCCAGGTGAGAAAATATCGGGCTTTAAGTCCGACAGGCTGCTAGCCGGCGTATTACTTTGGCTTACGTAGCTATTTTTATAGCATGAAGTCTTCGGTCAGACGACGATCCTCAGGAGTCCACCCAAAGTTTCGCCTGTCTGACTTGATCTTGCAGCTCAAACCACCGCCGGGAACCGCGCCAGTATCTGCGGGTTGCCCTTGGCGTCTGCCCGCAGAATCAGGGCTTCGCCAGAGCTGCTGCCGGTCTGAACCAGGTCTGACAACACAAACATGTGCGTCACCCACACCTGAAAACCAGGCTGGGTGCTGGCCGCCACCAAGTTGCGGCGCAGTTCGCGCAAATGCGCATCGCCCGTGGTTTCGCTGTACCCACGCGGTGAACCCAAGGCAGGCCACACGTCTGTGGTGCCAAAGGCCAGCGTGGCAGTATCCACACAGCGGCACCAGGGGCTGGACAGCACGCGCGTTGGCTGCAGCTGGCGCGCCTTGAACCACTCGCCCGTGCGCCGGGCCTGGTTGCGGCCTTCGTCACTGAGGTTGCGCTGGGTGCTGCACACCCCTTGGCGAAAGCCGGGCGGATCAAAAGTGCCGGGTGCCAGCGCATGGCGAAACACCGCGACCACGCCGCCGGTGCGCAGCAGCGTGGCAAGCTCCTCATCCGGCGCAGCCCAAACGGGCCCGGCCGCGACCGACGCGCCCACGCCCAGCGCCGCGCCGATCACCGTGCGGCGCGACAGTCCGGGCACAAACGAGCCGGCGGCGTGCGTGGAGGTGGCCAAGCCGGCCCGGGTTGAATGGCGATGAGACAGCATAAAAACGATCCGGTCTGGAAGTGATTGATTGAATTTGGAATGTAGCTTTCGGTGCTTATTCATGTGCGACCTGGCTTGATGTCTGGCTAACTGTAGGGTTTTGGTGTCACGCTCGCGGGCAAATTCACCGCTCTTAAGCGCTATCAAATTAAGCCTGAAAAGTATTTAAATACGCCGGCTAGCGGTTGCTTTCATGCGAAAACACACGCCTGGAAGGTTTGAATGAGCGCGCTACGCAAGGGGTGCTCGGCGGCCACTTGCGGCAGCAGCAGGCTCACCCTAAAAGGGATGGCGACGGTCAGCGGGCGCACCACCAGCGTCGGCCCGGCCATGGCAGCGGCAGTCAGGGGGTTGACGATGGCCACACCCAGCCCCTGCTGCACCAGGGCGCACACGGCAACCGCGCTGGCTGTGTCCAGCAGGGTCAGACGGGGCACCTGCGCGGCGGCAAACAGGGCGTCAATGGCGGCTCTGTAGGGGTCACCTTCGGCCAGGCTCACAAACCGCTCGTCCGCAAAGTCGCTGGGCGCCAGCACGGCTTTATGGCACAAACGGTGGCCGACGGGCAGCACCGCCACCTCATTCACCTGCAGCAAGGGCTGCAAGTCCACGCCAGCCGGAGGCTCGGTGGTCTCGCCCAAGCCGAGATCGAACCGCTGCTCGCTCAGGGCCTGCTCCAGCCAGGGCGACTCCAGCGGCACCACGCTCACGCTGGCCTCTGGAAAATTCTTCTGAAAATGCACCAGGGCCTGCGGCACCAGCGCATGGGCGAGCGCGGGCAGGCACGCCAGGCGCAGGTGCCCACTGGACAAGGTGCGCAAGGCCAGCGCGCGCGCCGCAATCTGCTCCAGGCCCACAAACGAGCGCTCCACCTCCTGCATCAGCGCCAGGGCCCGGGCCGTGGGGCGCAAGCGCCCACGCACCCGGTCAAACAACTCAAACCCCAGCAGGTATTCCAGCCGCGCCAGCTCCCGGCTCAGGGTGGGCTGGCTGCTGCCGGTCACCTCGGCGGCGCGGCTCAGGCTGCCGTGCAACATGATGGCGCGAAAGAGGCTGAGCTGGCGGTGCGTGAGAGTGGGTGGCGTGGGGTGGGGCGCGGAATGAAGCATGCCCAAACTATATCCATCCTGAATGGAGTTACAAAATAAATGGCATTGATTGAATGGATGAAGCGGGGCATCATGCCTACATGAATCCATTTACCCCCACCACCCTCGCCTCGCTCGCACAACAACACGGCACACCGCTGTGGGTCTATGACGCGGCCACCATCCAGGCCCGCATTGAGGCCCTGCGCCAGTTTGATGTGGTGCGTTTTGCCCAAAAGGCCAACTCCAACACCCACATCCTGCGGCTGATGAAGGGCCTGGGCGTGGTGGTCGATGCCGTGTCGCTGGGTGAGGTGGAACGGGCGCTGGCGGCTGGCTTCAAGCCCGGCCTGCACGCCGGGCATGCCGAGATTGTGTTTACCGCCGACTTGCTGGACCGCGCCACCCTGCCCCGCTTGGTTGAGCTGGGCATTCCGGTGAATTGCGGCTCGATCGACATGCTGGACCAGCTGGGCACAGCCAGCCCCGGCCACCCGGTGTGGCTGCGCATCAACCCCGGCTTTGGCCATGGCCACTCGAACAAGACCAATACCGGCGGCGAGCACAGCAAACACGGCATCTGGCACACCGACCTGGTGGCCGCCCTGGCAAAAGTGCGCGCCCATGGTCTGGCGCTGCAAGGCCTGCACATGCACATTGGCTCGGGCGTGGACTACGCCCACCTGCAGGAGGTGTGCGGCGCCATGGAAGCGCTGGTCACCACCGTCAAGGCGCAGGGCATGGACCTGCACGCCATCTCCGCTGGCGGAGGCTTGTCCATCCCTTACCAGGCGGGGGAGCCCGTGATCGATACCGCGCACTATTTCTCGATGTGGGACGCCAGCCGCCAGCGCGTGGCCGCCCTGCTGGGCCACGCCGTGACGCTGGAACTGGAGCCGGGGCGCTATCTGGTGGCCGAATCAGGCGTGCTGGTGAGCGAGGTGCGCGCCAGCAAAAACCAGGGCAGCGCCCACTTTGTGCTGGTGGAGGCAGGCTTCAGCGACCTGATGCGCCCCGCCATGTACGGTAGCCACCACGGCATGGAAATCCTGCACGCCGACGGCACGCCGGCCAGCGGCCCACTGCAACCCACCGTAGTGGCCGGACCCTTGTGCGAGTCAGGCGATGTGTTCACGCAGGGCGAAGGCGGGGTGGTGCTGAATCGCGACTTGCCCGCCGCGCAGGTGGGCGATTTGCTGGTGATTCATGACACCGGCGCCTATGGGGCGTCGATGTCCTCCAACTACAACACCCGCCCGCTCATTGGGGAGGTGATGGTTGAGAGCGGACAAGCCCGGGTGATCCGGCGCAAGCAGACCGTGGCGGAACTGATTGCACTGGAAAGCATTTGAGGGTTGGCGTAAAGATCATTTTTTCTTGGTGCGCGGTTTTTCAATCCAGCTTTCCGTAACCTCATCCCAACTGTGCGTGCGCACAAACGCCCGCGTCTCGGCCCGCATTTGCTCGCGTGACATCTTGCTGAGGTCACGCGGTTTGCCTTTCAGGGAAATCCAGGTCGCGCTGGGTTCGTCCCACCGGTTGTTACGCAAAATTTCGTCGCGCTCGGCCTTGATCTCGGTGCGGGACTTCGTCCCCGCAGGGGACTCGTAGCCTGGCTTCAGAACCCAGTTTTCATTCATGGCGTCCCAAGTGTGCGATTTTCGAAACTCGTCGCGCTCCATCTTGACTTGTGCACGGGTCAAAGGTGCCTCGGTCTGAGCGCTGACCCAGCCAGCATTTGTAGCCAAAACAAGAACTGCCATAAGAGATGCAATTCGCATGCGTTTCATAGTGGGACTCCAGAAAATTAGTGAGTCTTGAGCTTAAAAGTCAGGCGCCTGGGTGACATTGCGAAAACGCATACAAGTCGGTGCTCTTGTCGCCTGTTTGAAGGCGCCGGGGTGCGGACGCTAGGGCAGTGTTTTTTGACGTACATCCTCACGCCGCTTCATGTCGAGGTAGGCGTCGAGGTCCACTTCATGCAATTGCCGGGGGTACATCTCGGTCGCGCTGTACCAGCTTTGCAAACGCTGCTCAAACTGTTGGGCAGGGGGCACGGCGAGGTTGTCCAGGTAAGCCTCCAGCGCAAGGTAGTAGCGCATGGTGTTGCGCTCGACCACGCCGCGCATGCCGCCGATGTACTCTGGCTGGCCGCCCGGGGCTGGCGTGATCTGGGTGAAACCCACCTTATTGCGACCCACAGTACCCAGGTAGGCCTGCATGGCCAGTTGCCCCGTCAGGCCAAAGGCATAGGAGTAAGTGATGTGCAAAAAGGTTTTACCCCCCTGGAGCGCAACCGCCTCCAGGCGAATCCGATAGTCACTGGTGCCCAGCGGCCCTTTTTCGGCATGCAAGCCCACATCAAAGTAGTCATTGCTGGCGGTGATCACGCGGTAGTCAAACTCGACAAGGGACGCTTGAGCCAGTGCCTGAAAATCTTTCTTGCCAATACGCACCAACAACTGACTGCCCGACGGCCGGGACTGGGCGCGGCAGTATTTGGTGTTGATATGCAGAATCAATACGTCGCACCAGTGCACCGGGTCAGTGAATGCCTGGCTGACCAGCGGCAAGGGGTGGTTCATGACGGCGTAAACCTCACCCGACAACGCCTGGGAGGACTCAGTCGACGCCAGATACACGGGCCGCCTGAAAGGGCTGATGCTGAGTTGCGACTGCAACGCCAGGTAGCGCGCTTGCAAGCTGGTGGCAGGGCCAAGACC
>JAUXQA010000363.1 GCA_030683195.1 Rhodoferax sp.
GCCACGTTGATGACGTAGCCGCCCGCCTGCAATTTTGACAAGGTCTCCAGACGCATGATGTCCTGGGTATCCGGGGTGAGCGGCAGCAGGTTCACCAAGACCGTGCTGGCACGCAGAAAATCGTCAAACTCCGCAGCGCCAGCAAAGCCTTGCACGCCCTCCATCGCCTTGGGGCTGCGACTCCAGCCATTGACCGGAAACTCAAACCCGCGTAGCGCCCGCGCCACGCGTGCACCCAGCACACCCAGGCCCATCACGCCCACCGCAAAATCCTGGCGAGAACGCGGCTTGCGGTAAGACCAGCGGCCTTGGCGGGCATCATGCTCGTAGCCATCAAATTCCCGAAAATGCCGGATCACGGCGTGACACACATACTCGGCCATCTGCACCGACATGCCCGCATCGTCCAGGCGCACCACGGTGGCCTGAGCCGGCAAGCGCACTTTGAACAGAGCGTCAACGCCTGCGCCGATATTGAAGATGCCTTTGAGCTGCGTTTGCTCGTCAAAAAAAGCTTGGGGGGGTGCCCACACCACGGCGTGATCAGCGGCGGGTGCGCCCGGTAGCCAGGCAGTCACATGAGCGCCCGGCAGTGCGGCGCTGAGGCCTGCCAGCCAAGGTTCGGCTTTGGTATCGGTACAACAAAAGGTGATATTCATGGGGTTGAGCGTAACAAATTTGCTATCGCCCGCCCCGCACTCAGGCCACCAGCTTGAGCAACTCCGCCCCCTCGGCGACCTGATCACCGGGCGCATAGAGCAACTCCGCCACCACGCCATCCATGGGGGCTGCAATGGTGTGCTCCATCTTCATGGCATCCATCACCGCCAGCACCTGGCCGCGTGTGACCTTGTCGCCGGCCTTGACCGCAAACGACACCACCTTGCCGGGCATGGGGGCAGTCAGGCGCCCCCCCTCCACTTGGGCATCACCCGCATGGGCCAGTGCGTCAACAGCTATTATTTGAGTAGCACCAAAGGCAGTAAATACGTCGGCTACAACCCCATTTTTATAGATATTGACGATTTGGCGACGCTCACCCAGCTGCACATCAATGCCCTGCGTCACCGGCTTGAACGCAAACACCGCCGCCTCGCCAGCCACCTGAAGTTGCAGCGCACCATCGTGCAGGGTGGTGAGAGACACCACCTGCACCTCGCCCTTGAACTCGAAGTCAAAACGACGCGAACTCGGGCCGTGCGAGCGCCAACCGTCTTGCCGGGCCCAGGGGTCCAGCCATACGGCTTGGGTTGCCACCTGCGCCTCTTGGGCCTTTTCCTGCAGCAAGGTGTGGGCCACGGCACCGGCCACGGCCAGGTGCAGGCCGACTTTTTCCTGCTTGAACAACACGGCTTCTTCACGGGAAATCAGGGCTGTGTCGAGGTCCGCTTGCGCGAAGGAGCGGCTTTGCACCACGTTGCGCAAGAACTGCACGTTGGTGTTCAGGCCCACGATGTGGGTTTGGGCCAGCGCCGTATCCAGACGAGACAGCGCCTGCTCGCGGGTATCGCCATGCACGATGAGCTTGGCCACCATGGAGTCGTAAAACGGTGAAATCACATCGCCCTGGCGCACGCCGGAGTCCACCCGCACGCCGCCACTGTTGCGCTCAAACGTCACGCAATCAGGCAGGCCGTACACATGCAGCGTGCCGGTGGCGGGCAAAAAGTTGTTGTCCGGGTTCTCAGCGCAAATGCGGGCCTCGATGGCGTGGCCGGTGATCCTGAGCTGGTCTTGCCGTAATGGCAGTGGCTCGCCACTGGCCACGCGCAATTGCCACTCCACCAGGTCTTGCCCGGTGATGGCTTCGGTGACCGGATGCTCCACCTGCAGGCGGGTGTTCATCTCCATGAAGAAAAAAGTCATCGCGCCATCGGGCTTTTGCTCCACGATGAACTCCACCGTGCCCGCGCCCACGTAGTTCACGGCCCGGGCAGCCGCCACCGCCGCCTCGCCCATTTGCTGACGAAACTCGGGCGTCATGCCGGGCGCGGGCGCTTCTTCCAGCACCTTTTGGTGGCGTCGCTGCACCGAGCAATCGCGCTCAAACAGGTGCACATAGTTGCCCTGAGAGTCGCCAAACACCTGAATCTCGATGTGGCGCGGGCGCTGCACGTATTTTTCGATCAGCACCGAGTCATTGGCAAAGCTGTTGATGGCTTCACGCTTGCAACTGGCCAGCGCGGCAGCAAAGTCTTCTGATTTCTCCACCACCCGCATGCCCTTGCCTCCGCCACCGGCGCTGGCCTTGATCAACACCGGGTAACCGATGCTGTCGGCCTCGCGCTGCAGCAAGGCGGGGTCCTGGTCCTCGCCGTGGTAGCCCGGCACCAGCGGCACGCCGGCCAGATTCATCAGTCGCTTGGATTCGGCTTTCAGCCCCATGGCCTGAATGCTCGAGGGGCCTGGGCCGATGAACACCAGCCCGGCATCAGCACAAGCCTGGGCAAATTCGACGTTCTCGCTCAAAAAACCATAGCCGGGGTGCACCGCCTGGGCGCCAGTGGCCTTGGCTGCGGCAATGATCTTTTCCCAACGCAAATAGCTGTCCTTGGGGGCGCTGCCGCCGATGAACACCGATTCGTCGCAGCTGCTCACGTGTTTGGCGTTGGCATCGGCGTCGGAATACACCGCCACGGTTTTGATGGCCAGACGACGGGCGGTCGCGGCCACGCGGCAGGCGATCTCGCCGCGGTTCGCAATGAGGATTTTGTTGAACATGAAAAGTCTCCGGTGGCCTCAGGCCAGCCAATGGGGTTGACGTGGGTGCGACATAGTCGGCACGGCTTGCGCGGCAGGCAGATACGCGCTCATGACTTGGCCTCTTGCTGAAGAAACTGCGCCAGATCCAGCTCGGGTGCAGGCTGGCCCAGTTGGGTGAGGGCTGCGCTGATTTGCCCGCGGTGGTGGGTGCCATGGTTGAACACATGAGCCAGTGTGGCCGCATAAGGCAGCGTGACCGTGGCGCCGCGCGTGGTGGTGTAAGTGATGGCGCCATCAAATTGCTCGACGGGCCACGCCTCCAGCAGCGGCAGCCAGTTGGCGGCACCTCCCTTGAGGGCCTGGGCCAAACGGGCACGGTCGGGTTCGGCCTCCATGTCCAGCGCCAGCGCGGACCCGGTCTTGGGTGACGCACCGCGCGCAAAGCGCGGGTACCAGAGCAGATGCTCGCCCACCAGCAGGTGGTTCAGCGTGCCATGGATACTTTTGAAAAACAGGCCCAGGTCGCGCCGATAGTCAACCTCCGTCACGGGCTCCAGGGCTTGCAGCAGGCGCTGGGTGGCCCAAAAGTTGTAGCGTGCCAGCGTGCCGAAATGGGTATGTGGGTTCATTCGGTTCTCGCCATCACATGCGAAACACGCCAAACTGCGTGTCAGGAATCGGGGCGTTCATGGACGCACTCAGACCCAGCGCCAGCACGCGGCGGGTATCGGCGGGGTCGATGATGCCGTCGTCCCACAAGCGGGCGGTGGCGAAATAGGGGTGGCCCTGCTCCTCGTACTGCCGGCGAATCGGGGTCTTGAAGGCCTCTTCTTC